>CAZDTI010000033.1:0-33577 GCA_964508085.1 uncultured Saprospiraceae bacterium
TAATACTTAAGAACTATGAGTAAAACCAAGCACATCAAATGGCTGTATGAAGAATTGCCTCAATTGGCCTCCAAAGGCATTTTGTCTGAGGATGCAGTAGCGCAGTTGAAAAATTACTATGGTAAAGTTGACGAAAAGCCAGCTTACGATATTGCGCTTTTGCTAGCAGCTGTTCTGGGAGCGGTATTGATAGGTGGTGGCGTCATTTTGTTATTTGCCCACAATTGGGATCAGTTTTCCCGTCCTCTTCGAACGCTCTTGAGTTTCGCTCCTTTGATAATTGCGCAACTGATATATGGCTATGTCTTTTTCAAGAAAAGTAAAAGTACCGCTTGGGTAGAAGCCTCTTCTGCCTTTCTGATGTTGATGCTGGCGGCTTGTATCGCACTCATTTCACAGACCTATCATATCCAGGGAGAATTTGAAGATTTTCTACTCGTCTGGATGTTGTTGTCAATTCCTTTATTGTACTTAATGAATGCTACTTTGCCTGCTATATTTTACTTGGTGGGTATTTCTAGCTGGGTGCTGAATACTGGATCGACCCAATCATATTGGTATTGGTTCTTACTATTGGCAGCAGTGCCTCACCTTTGGCTAAATATGCAATGGGATAAAAAAATAACGCGAGCTCGACTACTGGGTTGGACTTTTGCATTGACTTTTCCATGGGCTTTTTCTCAGTTGTTGGATTATAGGTTAGATATGATTAATCTTGTCGCCTTAGGTATTTTCGCTGTACTGTTTTATTTGTTAGGAGAACGTATTTATCCAGAAAAAACGTCGCTACAATATAAACCCTTTCAATTCGTCACCGTTTGTATTGCTTTTGTTATGTTGATGGTCTTAGGTTACGATTGGCCAGATGTAGATGACTATACTCGGGAAGGTGTGCCTCAAAAACGAATTGCTTTTATTATTGCAACAATCATAGCAACGGCGAGCTATTTATATCTGGCTTTTCAAGATTGGAAAACAGGCCGACGTTTGAATTACTTCATGTTGTTACTTCCTGTAGTACTCATTGTAGGACAGTTGTTAAGTATTATGAAGTTATCGACGATCGCTATTGTATTGGCAAATGTTTACCTCTTTGGTTTTGGAATTTATTATATCAAATACGGCATTCAGAAGCATCGGATTTCTTTAGTCAACTTAGGTATGTTCTTTATCTCTGCTTTGATCGTTGCTCGTTTTTTTGATACCGATTGGGGCTTTGTAATCAAAGGTTTGGTTTTTATTCTATTGGGTGTTGGATTTTTATGGGTGAATTTAGTATTGTCAAAAAAGATGAAGGCAGAGGCTCAATAGTTGAGCTTTCTTTATCGAGCTAATGAAATTCTCTGTTTCTTGATGATGAAAGCTTGAAATTTAACACTTGTTACATCGAAAGAATAAATCGATTTGTAGAAAACAATACCCGCTTAAGCTTGTTTTTCTATTAGTCCTGAAAGAAAGCGTTTAAATTAACTACCTTTAGGACTATTGTATATATTCGCATTTTGCGAAACAATAAACTTACATACAAAACAAAATAACATAATTATGAATCAAGGAAAATTGATGACAATGGCCATTTTCGCTGTGATCGCCTTAATATTTGTCATAGGACTGTCGAACAGTTTGTTTATCACTATCGAACCAGGGGAGAAAGGTATTCTTTTTAAGCGTTTTGGAGGTGGTTTGGAAAAAGAAGAAGTATACGGCCAGGGCTTCCACGTTATTGCGCCTTGGAATAGAATGATCGTATATGATGTACGAATCCAGGAAGCCTTTGAAAAAATGTCTGTACTCTCAAAAAATGGTTTGACAATCGCTGTAGAATTATCTTACCGTTATCAACCACAAGCTAATAAAGTCGGTTTCTTACATGATGAAATTGGGCCCGGCTATCTTGAACGAATCATAAAACCCGAAATTAGATCAGCGACCAGAGAGGTCATCGGAAAGTACTTACCAGAAGAATTGTATTCTACTAAAAGAGAAGCCATTCAAGAGGAAATCTTTAACCGTACCTTTCAAAATGCAGGAAAGAAAAACCTGGTAGTCGATGCGGTTTTGATTAGAGAAGTAGCATTGCCTCAAAAGTTGAAATCAGCAATTGAGCAAAAACTAGAGGAAGAGCAATTGTCTTTCCAATATGAATTTAGACTGGACAGAGAACGTAAAGAGGCAGAGAGAAAAATCATCGAAGCGCAAGCAAAAGCAGATGCCAATAAAATCCTAAATGCTTCCCTAACCGACAAAATCCTTCAGGATAAAGGAATTGAAGCAACACTGGAATTGGCCCAATCACCTAACTCCAAAGTAGTCATCGTAGGTGGTGGCGATAATGGAGGATTGCCTTTGATTTTGGGGAACTAATTCCTCGACTCGCTATGCTCGCTCGGAATGACAGAATAGCTATTTCTGTCATTCTGAGCGAGGAAAGCATGACCGAGTCAGCGAAGTATCAAAGAAAATTTTACCCTGTCATTCCGAATGAAAGAGGTACGATCGAATCGGTCAAATCTCAACCGCCTCCAAAATAAACCCCGTCTCTCCAGCACGTAATCGATACTTAAAATTCATCTCCTTCCCATTCTGGACAAAAGACCGTAGCAATTCTCCATTCTCCACAAACACCTTATCCGAATTGACTTTTCTTTTTTCCTTTGTATCTTTTATATAAATCTGACCAGCACTTTTATCCCGGTAAGAAGCAATTCCGATTATATCCAAGTTGCCAGAATCGTCAGTAGGTTGAGTAATCAGATATAATTCTTTGAAGCCATCTTTATTTACATCAAGTAAGTGTCCTTCTTTCACCGCACCCTCTATTTCAATGGTCTCCTTGTAAGCGCGTGGCAGACCTTCTGTACTGATGTGAATTGGTGTTACCTCACTATTTGTTGCATTCACTTTAAAAGCAAAAGTACCAGCATTGTAAGTTCTTTGGAAAACAGAATTACGTCGCACCATTCCTTTTTGCATTTGCTGAATAGGTTTTTCATTGAAATAATAGGTCTTAGCTGGAGAGTCAGTTGCGAATAAAATTTCATCACCTTCACTTGGTGTAAGGCTTGACGCCGGAAGTTGGGATGGATCCTTAGGATACTTTCCGTCGGTTATTACCATTTCACGGTAAGTATCTTCGTTTTTAACCATTATCGTACGCCACCCGTTTTTCTTTTCTTTCGAAACGAACATAGGCAATTGCATTGAAGTATAACGATTGATTAATGTAAGATTGTTGTTGAGTAATATGACGGTACAGCCACTGTTTCCACAAAAGTAGGATGAATTGAAGCGGACGAAGTATTCATTAGTCCCATCTTCATTTAAGTCAATTCGGTAGAGTTGGAACTGCTTGTCGGTCTCCTCCATTAAACCAATATCTCTTTGTAAGAAACTATGTGTTAAGTAGTTTTTAATTCGTTCTGCTGCTGGA
This sequence comes from uncultured Saprospiraceae bacterium, assembly GCA_964508085.1. GTDB lineage: Bacteria > Bacteroidota > Bacteroidia > Chitinophagales > Saprospiraceae > CALGLS01. The sequence goes on from CAZDTI010000033.1 coordinate 3,431, forward strand.
TCATCTACGGTGAATTTGTTGAAGTCTGTATTTGAAGTTGAAGTAGTCGCTGATGGTGCTGGAGCTGCTATTGTTTCAGTAGCTGCTGTATCTGGAGAAGCTGTTGGACTATTACAGCTTAATGTTGATAGGGTTAGTGTTATGTAGAGAAAGTATTTCTTAAGCATGATTTTTATTTTATTAGGATAGGGTAGAAGCGGAGGCAAAATTACTAAAATATTTTAAGTGCGTAGAGAGAGCAACCTATTGATGTGGTATTCTCAATTCGCTGTGCTTAATTCATAATGAGTAGACCCTATCTATGTTGATGTTTTGAAAATTTATTAAAACACAAAAATAGAGCCGTCGGAAAATCCAACGGCTCCATTTTTTATAAAACTTTAAATCAGAACATGATTTAAGACTAATTTTTATTCAATACAATTCGCTTCACCAAAACCTCCTCGTCAATCTGAATCTTCACTAAATAAATACCATTCACTTCTGTAGATAGATCCAGTGTAAATGCATCACTATTTAGGGGAAGTACTGCTGTTGATTGCAACTGTTGTCCCGTGATACTGAATACTTCAAAAGCGATATCAGCTCCCCTTAGATTTTCACTCAAGTTAACTTGAACCTCACCACTCGTTGGGTTCGGGAAGATGCTAACCTGTGCTGCAAATTCAGGATCATTAATAGAGCTAACACTTGCTACTACAAATGGCCCAAGAGGAATACTACAACCTTCTGCATCTGTAATGATACAAGAATAAGTTCCAGCAGTCAGACCCTCAATGTCTTCATCTGTGGAGAAGAAGCCATTATCGGAAGTCCACTCATAAGTGAAATCTCCAGAGCCACCTTCGGTAGTTATAGCGATAGCGCCATTGGCATCGCCGCCACTTTCATCCTGAAGGTTGTCTAGGGTAGAACTGATTTCCGGATTAGCACTTATCGTTACAAAAACTTCATTGCTACATCCATTGGCATCTGTTACGATAACTGCATAGGAAGCCGGGGCTAAATCAGTAGCTGAAGAAGTGGTTTGCCCATTGCCCCAATCATAGCTGTAAGGTCCAGCACCTCCACTTCCGGTAACAGTAGCAGAACCATTGTCTTCATCGTGACAAGCATTCTGCAAAGCGGAAATTGTACCATCCACGTCATTCGTAATGGTAATGGTGAAACTACACATCGTTGTATTTCCAGCACCGTCCGCTACTTCATATGTTTCCGTTGTGGTTCCTACGGGGAAAACAGCACCGGTTCCTAAACCAGACATTAAGGTAGGTGTACCTACGGTTGAACAAGCATCAACTGCCGTTGGTAAGTTATAATTCACTTCTTGTTCACAACCTGTCAGCATAATGTCAGGAGTACAAGTGATCTCTGGAGCTGCCGTGTCTTCAACAACTACAGTAAAACTACAAGTTGAACTATTGCCACTCTGATCAGTTACTCGATATACTTCTATACTATTTCCAACAGGGAAAACCGCACCGGAACCGAGTCCAATTAAAAGTTCTGCCGGGTTTGCTGAACAGTTGTCCGTACCCGTTGGTAATGCATAGTCAACAGCTTCAGAACAGTTGCCCATTACTGTAGTTTGATCGCAGATAATGATTGGTGCAATGTTATCAATTACGGTAACCATTGCCGTTGTCATGCTCGTATTGCCCGCTCCATCTGTTACCGTGAATTGAACGATATTTTCGCCAAGCTGACTACAATCAAATTGATTAAGATCGAGTGTTCTGTTTGCTATTTCACAATTATCAAAACTAGAAGCATCTACCATGTCCGCATCAATCGTTGCTATTCCAGTTGCTTCTAGGGAGATGGTTACATTTTGTGCAAGTGCTGAAGGAGCGGTGTCGTCATTAGCCATGATGGTTACGGTACTATTGTTAGAACATCCATTGGCATCCGTAGCTACTACATTATAGGTTCCTGCATTCAAGCCAGTAGCTTGCTCGCTCGTTTGGCCGTCAGACCAGAGGTAAGAAATGCTGCCTGTACCTCCATTTGCCATTGCTGTTGCGGTACCTGTTCCGTCGTTGCCACATTGTACATTCGTTTGATTAACAATAGATGCGCTGACTGGAGATGGTGCAGTAAGTGTATAAGAAGCAGAACTTGTACACCCATTTATATCGGTAACCATAAGGTCGTAATCACCCGCTGGAGCATTTGATAATTCAGCATTGGTACTACCATCACTCCATAAGTAAGTGTAGCCTCCAGAACCTCCTGTTGTATTTGTCTGAATAGAACCATCTGTTCCTTCGTTACAAGTAGGTTGACTAATACTGGTTGATAAAGTGGACATAGCTATAGGAGCCGTGATGGTTACCTGATCTATAATAAAGCAACCAAGCGGGTCTGTTGCTGTAACTGAATAGTTGCCGGGGCTCAGTCCACTAACCGTTGCTGTTGTAGCATCATTAGACCATAAGTACTGGAAATCCTCATCACTACCTGTTACAGAAACAGTAGCTGTTCCATTTGCATCTTCTGAACAACTGGCATTTGTATTTGTAATGTTAGAGTTTAGTGCACAGTTGATGCCTTGAACAACAACCGCAGCGGAAGCGCTACAACCATTTTCATCGGAAATGACAACAGAGTAGGAGCCAGGCGCTAGATTGGTAATTTCCTGAGTCGTTGCTCCATTGCTCCATAGGAAACTGAAGTCACCTGTTCCACCAACCGGTGTAACAGATGCGGTACCATCATTACTATTGGCAGTACTGGTATTAGTGCTTGTCGTTGTTGTTGAGATAGCCGTTGGTTCATTTACGGATACTGTTCTGATTTCCATACAACCATTCGCATCTGTAATAGACACAGAATATTGACCTGCTACAGCATTTGGATAATCACAGTTGTTACTACCATCTTGCCAAGCAAAAGTATAAGGCTGACTTCCACCAGAAACAATTAACATGATATTTCCGTCATTGCTGCCAGAACAGTTTGGTTCAGTTACGGTTAAATTCGTTGCGATTTCCAGTGGTTGTGGAATAATGATCTGCTCCACAGATTCACAACCATTGTCGTCGGAAATAGATACGAAGTATTCACCTGCTGGCAAATCAGAAATAGAAGCAGTTGTTGCTCCCGTAGACCAATTGTAATTGAAGGCCGAAACGCCACCTGGGGAGTTGATACTAATCGAAGCATTACTTCCTTCAAAACAGCTCACATGCTGACTATTGATATTATATACCAAACTACAATTTACACCATCTATGACAATACTCTGAGTTGTTGTACAATTATTTCCATCTGTAATAACGACGGAGTAGGTTCCAGGTGCTAAGTTTGTTGCTGTTGCTGTCGTTGCACCATTACTCCATAAATAACTGTAAGGAGTACTTCCTCCATTTGGATTGGCAGTCGCTGATCCATCATTTGCACCAGCAATACTTTCGTCAGTACTACTTAAGCTTAAAGTAAGCGGATTAGGTTCTGTTACCGTAAGGTTGAGTGTGTTGGAACATTGATTGCCATCAGTAGCAGTAACGGTGTAGGCGCCAGCAGTTAAATTATTTGCAGTAGCACCTGTTGTTCCATTGGACCAACTGTAAGTAAAACTATTGTTGCCTCCATCCGCGTCTACTGTCGCTGAGCCATTTGCCATACCATTACAGCTAACAGCAGTGCTAGCCGTCAAGGACAAGTTAACCGCAATAGGTTGTGTTATGGTAATCAATGCAGTAGCTGGACAGTTGTTGTCGTCTGAGATGGTTACTTCGTAAGTTCCGGCGCTAAGGTCGTTGATGGTTGCAGTGCTTCCACCATTAGACCATTGGTAAGTATAAGGACCATTACCGCCATCTAAGGACGCAGTAGCCGTTCCGTTATTTCCATTAAAACAGTTTATATCCGTAGCGCTAATACTGGCTGTAACCAAGCAATTGAAGCTATTGACAGTAACCGTTTCTGTACTTGTACAATTATTGTTATCTGTTATTTCTACGGTGTAAAGACCAGGTTCAAGGTTGTCAATTGTAGCAGTGGTTGCTCCATTGCTCCAGCTGTAAGTATAACCTGCAGCGCCACCTTCAGGATCAGCTGTTGCTGAACCGTCATTAGCTCCGGAAGCTGTTTCGTTGGTCGCAGTTGCATTTACCGAAAGGCTACTGGGCTCTGTGATGGTAATACTAACGGTTTGCATACAATCATCATTGTCGGTTACTGTGGCAACGTAAATTCCGGCAGAGAGGTTCTCTTCTGTGGCTTCATCGCCACCACCTGGCCAGCTATATTCGTATGGACCATTTCCACCATCTGCTTCAATGGTTGCCGAAGCATTATTGTCGCCTTGGCAAAGCACATTCGACTGGCTGCTTAACTCCAACGCAAGTGGAGCTGCTTCCGTAATACTAACTTGTGCTGAACTGGTACAACCGTTATCTGTATTTGTTACCATCAAAGAATATGCGCCAGCTTCATCAATAGTTGGTGTTGCGGTATTGGCACCTGAGGCGATGTTACCATTGTTGGTACTCCATTCATATTCAAAATTAGAACCGGAAGAGGAATCTGTCCCGTCTAATGTAATTGTTGTGTTGCTGCAATTTAGTTGATCCGTATTCCCTGCGTCAGCTGTTGGTGTATTTAAGTTTTCGCTTACGCTAACAGAAGAAGTGGAAGAACAACCATTTGAAGTGTTAGTTACTAATAAAGTGTATTCACCCGCTTCATCAACATCCGGAGTTGTACCGTCAGCACCGGAAACAATGTTACCATTTGTTGTGCTCCACAGATATTCGATATTGGAACCACCAGAGGAATTGTTACCATTAAGGCTTACAATATTGGTGTTACAGTTTAGTTCCGAAGCATTTCCAGCATCTGCAGTAGGAAGATTTGCATTTTGACTGACCACTGTATTAGCAGAAGAGGTACAACCATTATTATTATTGGTTACCACGATCAAGTAAGTTCCGGCTTGATCGATTACTGGCGAATCGCTGTCTGCACCAGATACGATATTACCGTCGCTGGTGGTCCAGTTGTAACTGATATTAGCACCACTTGAAGAACCACTACCATCCAAGGTTAAGTTGGTGTTGGTGCAACTCAATTGGCCAGCAGTTCCTGCATTTGCAGTAGGAGTGGCTGTGTTTTCGGTAACGATAATTTCAGAGCTAGCAGTACAGCCATTGTCATTATTAGTGACAACTAAAGCGTAAGTTCCATCGGCGTCAACCGAAGGAGCTGTAGTCGTACCACCAGACACAATATTTCCGTTGGAAGTAGACCAAAGATAGCTGATGTTACTGCCACTTGAAGAATTAGAACCGTCTAATGTAATACTATTGTTAGAGCAGGTGATAGGGCTTGCGCTTCCTGCATCTGAATTTGGAGTAGAAGTATCAGCGGTTACGCTAAGAGAAGAAGAAGCGGTACAACCATTCGTGCTATTATTGACCGTTAAAGTATAAGTTCCCACCTCGTCAATAACTGGATTTACAGAAGAAGCACCAGATACAATATTTCCATCAGTCGTGGACCAAAGGTAAGTAATGTTAGTGCCGGATTCTGAATTTGATCCGTCGAGTGTTAAAGAGGTCGTAGAACAAGTTAGATCAGTCGCAGTTCCTGCATTAGCTGCAGGCAAAGTTGCATTTTGATTGGCGATTGCGTTTGCAGTAGCGGTACAACCGTTATCAGTATTAGTTACCAAAAGGCTATAGGTTCCTGCTTCATCTACCGTTGGGTTAAGGGAAGAGGCACCGGATACAATATTTCCATCAGTGGTAGACCAGAGGTAGCTGAAATTAGTTCCTGTTGACGAACCATTTCCGTCAAGACTTACTTCAGTTGTATTACAATTAAGAACAGTCGGAGCATTTGCGGCAGCGGCAGGAAGGTTGGCATTGGAGCCAACCATCGTATTTGCGGAAGCAGAACAACCATTATTAGTGTCGGTAACAACTAGGGTATAGGTGCCATCGGAATCAACAACAGGCTCTACACTATCTGCACCACTTACGATGTTGCCATCAGTAGTTGTCCATAGATAAGAAATGGTTGGGCCAGATTGAGAAGCAGAACCATCTAATGTAACTGTACTGTTGTTGCAATCCAGTGTTCCCGCAGGTCCAGCATTTGCATCTGGTGTTGAAACATCACCAATTACAGTAGTACTGGCCGATTCTTCACAACCAGTTATAATATCGTAAACCGACAGGAGGTAAGTACCAGGTTCGTCAACTAAAGGACTGGTGCTGTCTTCTCCGCTTACGATATTTCCATTGCTGGTAGACCAAAAATAGGAAATATTCGAGCCAGAGGAGGAGCCTGTTCCATCCAAAGTGATTTGAGGGGTGGAACAGTCTATATTCATATCGCCACCTGCATCTGCTGTTGGATTTTCGGTGGAAATAATTATAATGTCTTCAAATTCCATACAACCATTATCGTCAGTAATCGTGAGGTAATAGACCCCTTCTGATAAATTAGAAAATGAACCAGAACTTTGAGATCCGGAGCCAATGTTATAATTGTAAGAAGGGCTTCCACCAGAGCCTTGTGCAATAATTTCGCCATCCCCGCTATTACAGTTTTCATCGATGACAATGGTTTCTAAAGCAAGAGCAGGAGGCTCTGCAATGGAATAGGTTTCTACTTCCGTGCAGTTATTGTTATCTGTAAGGGTTAGAACATAATTTCCAGGTATTAAACTGTTGATAGTGCTGGTGCTTTGGCCTGTATTCCAGAGATAGCTGTAGCCAGGTGTTCCTCCGGTAGGGGAAGTATCAATAAATCCATTCTCGCTTCCTGCACAATCAATATCTACAACGGCATTGGTAACAATCTCAAGTGGATTGACAGGGCCTCCTACCGTAAAAGGACCGAGTTCGATTGTATATCCATGGGTTTCTGTCATCGTAACACTATAGTTTCCTGGATTTAGATTGACCAGGTCTTCAGTAGTTTCACCATTGCTCCAAGAATAGGAAATGCCGCCATAACCTCCAGTAGTAGTAAGATCTACTGAGCCACTTCCTTCTCCGTTACAAAGTGCATCGGTACTAACGGCACTACCATCAAACGAACAAGTTTGTATCCAGTTAAGCCAAGAGTTGAGTGAAATTTGTCCAGGCTCAAAAATAGTTCTGTCTGGACAAACCGCATATAAAGTTGGGAAGTAGGTAATATTGTATTGGCTGCCTACAGTACTAGAAGTTGTATTTATAATAGGGTAATCCGTACCAGTAACCCAATCCCCCAAAGTGCCCCCGACACAGCCAGAAGGGCCATAAAGGCAGGCTACGTTGGTGCTCTGGTCTGGTTCTATAAAAAAGACCATTACCTCATCAGTACCATCAGGGCCGTAATCAGTATACAGTGTTTCTAAGACACCAGCGTTGTGATAACTCCAACAAGGCGGGCACCAGGTTGCTGAAAAATCGAGGACAACCATTTTGCCTTCATCTAAAATGTCGTAAAGTGTGTGACTGGTTCCGTCGAGGTCTGTGAGTGTCCAGTTGGGTGCAGTGGAACCGTCAGGTAATGCAGCCTGAGCTGGATTGTTGAATAGTAATAATATTGTTATTACCATACAGCAGGACAGTTTTGTCCGGAGGAGTAAGGAACAGAAATTCCTTTTGGGGAGGTTCTTCATGATTTGTTAGTTGTTTTGATACAAAATTTTTGGCGAAGTTGAGGCAGCCTTTGGGAATTGAATTCAGAAATGAGGGGTTTGAGTACACTTGTAAAAGCGATCAAATATAACGAAAAATGTTAATTTTAGGTAAGAAATGTCGGGGAAAGTACACTTTGAGAGAATGTTTGTTTGTGGTGGGGGCTAATAGTAGTTATAACCACATAAAAATATGTAATCAAGAATGTATGTTAAAGAAGATGTTGGTCTATTTTTATCCCCCAATTTTTTTCGCAATACTAAAGTGAAAAGTAGTCCCTTTCCCAAATTCAGATTCAACGGAAATATTGCCCTGATGCTGTTCCACAATTTCTTTACAAAGTGCCAGTCCAATGCCGCTCCCTTCATATTGGTCCTTGCTGTGGAGTTTACGGAAGAGGGTGAAAATTTGGTCGTGAAATTCTTTTGGTATACCTATACCATTATCAGTAACAGAGAAGTTCCAATGATACTCAGACTCAACGCAATTGATTTTGATTTCGGGAGTGATACCTGCCTGTTGGAATTTAATGGCATTGGCAATCATGTTTTGAAAGAGTTGTTTGATCTTCGTCCGATTGGCATTGATGGTTTCTGGAATATTATGAAGTTGAATGTTGACATTTCTTTGTTTCGCATTGAGGTCTAAACTAATGAATTCCAGCAGTTGAGAAAGCGTAAAATCCTGAAACTCATTTTTGTTTTCCCGGACACGGGCATATTCAAACAAACCATCTACAAAATGATTCATTCTGGAGACACCATTGACAATGAAGTCCATGTACTCTTTTGATTTGTTGTCAATGGTATCCTCATATTTGCTTTTGATGATTTGGGTGAAGTTGCCAATGGTACGCAGAGGTTCTTTCAAATCGTGGCAAGCGGAGTAAGCGAGGTTCTCCAACTGCAAATTGGATTTGATATACTGCTTTAATTCATGGTTCTTTTGTTCCAGTATAGTTTGATGTGCAATTTGATCACTAAGGTCCTGTATGGCAACACAGAATAAGCCGGGCTTATCATCATGTAAAGGAATGAAAGAAGTCTGGCTTGGGAAGGTTGTTCCATCCAGCCTTTTATGCGTCCAGCTTATATTAAATTTATCACTTACGATTAATTTAGTCGCTAATTTGGCTACTATCTTTGCAGAATTTTTGCCATTTGGTTGAAACTCAGGGCTAAGCTCTCCTAGGCGATATTTTTTAGCTTCTTTTTTCGATTTAAACCCAAACAGATCCAAAAATTGATCATTGCAATCGATTGCTTCTTTTTTAGTAGAATCATAGATACCAATACCCATCAAGGTATTGTCAAAAATGGAGTAGTAATGTTTTTTGAGTCGCTCTAGTTCTTTTTTGCCTTTAGTAATTTCGGTAGTATCATGACAAATGAGTAGCACTTCTGTGATCTTTGTATTATCATAGTTGTATATGGGATGAAAGGTAAGCGCGTAGTGCGTTTCTGTGGCATCTTCTCCTAAAGCGATATAGGTTGTGTTTGACTCTCCCTCAAATGCCAGTTTGATGTTCTTTTTTCTGACCTCAATTTTCGAAGTCGTAAGTGTTTTGTTTTTTCCTATGATGTCAAGGATCTTCATTCCTGCCTCAGCAGTGATATTATAATGTTTTTTACAAGCCTCAACATAAGCTGAATTAAAAGCCCGCAAAGTGAAATCTCTTCTGTAAACACAAATAGGAGCCTTGTAACTATCGATGGCCTGTCGAGTCCAGGCCTTTTGTAGTTCGAGCTTTCTCATATGTTTTTTAGAATCAATCTCTAAGGTTAATTTAGGAATCAGTTTGTCTAAAATTTTCTTAAGTAAAGGAATGTTTGAAATATTTCGACTACTAGCAGTAGATACAATTCCAACGACTTTGCCTTGTGGGTTTATTAAAGGGATGCCATAGAAGGAATGGAACTTATGTTTTTTTAAGAAACTGGTGTTTGGGAAAAGGGTTTGAACTTCGGAAGAAATGACTAATTCCTCCTTCGTTTCAACAACACGAGCACAAGGATTATCTATTAAAGAATAAGTAAAATTTGGAACATGGGCTTCACGAATCCAACAGGATAAAGAGCTGTTTTCCTTTTTACTATTATTCGTAATAGCAATCATTACCATATCAAGGTCGAATGTCTTGGCAATTTCATGAGTAAGTTGATTTAAGTAATTTCCGGAAGATTTTTTTGCGCTATCAATAGATAACAAGCGAAGGCTGATTTCATTTGTTTTTTCTTCCGTTATGTTTTTTAAGGTTTCTATAATGACCTTTTGTCCATCTGTCGATTCTTCTAACGATTGATGGATTTTGAGATAGCATTCGTTTATCGCAATTTCGAATTGTTGGGAAGTATTGAGATTATCTTTTTGAAATAAGTCAGCTGCCTTGTTTCGTATGTCTTGCTGTGTTTTTACGTTGTTGTAACAAGATGGATCTGGAGTAAGTAGATTGTTTTTTAGTGCAATTTTATTCTGGTAAATTGCTTGTCCATCCTGATTCCTTACGATAATGGGATAAGGGAGATTGTTGTAAAAGGAAAACTTGTGATCTGTGACAGGGTAAGTAGAGCTGGGATTGTTAGAAGAACTATTCCGGATCTGCTCTTTTTTTGAATTTACTTGAAGTCCTAAAGAAAGTGGACTATTGGACTGCTTTTTTTTCGATTCCAATGTGTTGAATAAGGCCATCGGTTGTCTATTTTTTGGGTTTAAGCTCCTAATCTAAAGATTAGTGCTTTGAATTATTCGCTATGCGCTGTCGCTCTAAGCCCTAAGATTTAGAGCGCAGGTTATTAACGAGTGTGTTTTGTGTTTGTACGGATGACTATCTTATTCTCAGAATTCTTTTACGTTCTGTGTTATTGTCTCTTATTTCACGGATAAATCATCGATTTGTTCCAGTAATAAGAGTATATATATAAATAAAATTAGCTATATGACTTTTGGAAAGCACTAGTTGTGTAGTAAAAATGGAGGTTTCTTTAACAAATTACTTTTTAAAACTAGGTCGCTGGCTGACCTCATGATAACAGATCGCATCATTAGAATAGTAGTGAAAGACCATGCTTTTTCGGGTGAGTGCTTTGTCGTTCATGCCATTGCCTCCATGGAGTAGGTTGGCGTGCCAGATGAGGATGTCTCCTTTCTTTGCCAGAAAAGATTTTTTCTTTAATTGTTCTGTTTGAATAAGTTTTTCGATCCGGTCTTCATAATCGGCATTTGATTTTGGTCCTAAGAAAAGAGTAGAACCAATATTATCAAAATCGCTATTCATCAAGTAGGGGAGTTTATGGGAGCCGGGGTAGAAGTGAAGTGGACCCTGATCTTCCGAAATGTCTTCGAGCGCAATCCAAACGGCAATTAAATTTCCTACCGGGAAAGTAGACATGTGGATGGAATCAGAATGCGTTCTTTGCTCGCTGCCTTTTATGAAATTGATACTAGAAAAGAGATCCACTTTTTTCCCCATCAGGAGGCTAAGTACATTCATCAAGTCGGGATGCACACCTGCTTCATGGATAAGTTTTGACAAATGAAAAGAATACATAATTTTCTTTCCATTGTATTTGAACTTAACCTCTTTATTAGTAATCAAGCCTTCTATTTCCGCATTAATCTGTGCTACTTTTTCCGCAGAGTAAAAACGATCTAGAATGACATAACCATCATCTGACCATTTCTTGAGTGCCTCCTGGAATTCAGGTTTCATCTTTTTAAAAGCCTCATCGTTAGGCATGTGCTCCGCAGAGTTCAGCTCGTCGTATTTATTGAGTGGCGATTCAAAACCTTTAAAATCTTCACTAGAAATGGAGTCGAAGTAGCTCTTTTTTATCCCATACTTTTTATACAAAGGTAGGTTGTGCTTTAATTCAGATTTTTTGAAGAAGTTATAAGCCCAGTAGGCTGGTTTGAATCGTTTTAGCATGGCGATATTTTTAAGCAAAAGTGACAAGCTTTACGGGCAAATATAAGGAGTTTAAAGGGAATTACTTCCCACTCGTTTTTCTTTTATCTAAAAAACTCAACTCTCGGTCCACTTGTCTCAAGAATTTCTCAGATTGCCTAATGGCTTTATCCAGTCTCTTCGTCGTTCTTGCATCTTCCACATTGATACTTTTATAGATGTCAAGAGCTATTGTCATCTCTTCTTTTGCGGTTCCCAGGTGTTGTTTTGCATATTCAGTTGTCCATTTTTTCTTCCGGAAGTTTTTGTTTTTTGCAGCGACATAATCGTTGTATAAATCTATAGCTCCATTTGCTTTTGCAGCTGCGGCTTCCAATAAATCGGGTTGACTATGTATCTCATAGGTGCTGATGTTTTTACTCATGTTCCGTCGCCACTTTTTGATTAACCCTATGCCGTCGCCCATTTCTTGAGACCGATTTACTTCATCTTGCATTTGTGCCTTTTCTCCCTTTTTATAGTGAATGCTGATCAGTTCATTATAGTTGTATGGGGCTCCGGAATGAGATGTGTTTTCATTGTTTTCGAAATTTTTGTAAGTCATTGGAGCATCCGATAGTTGCCAAATCGGATCAAAAGGCATATGGGTTTTTAGGAATTCCTGAGGTTTCATATCATACCATTCCCCATCGTAATGCCGGATAAATTTTTTATCCTCTTTCACATAACCAGCGGCCCAGGTCGCATCATATAAACCCCAACTTCCTTTTACTTTTATAGCGTTCCAGGCATGCCCTATCTTCCGGCTTACCTTACCTTTTTTGTCTTTAGTATAGCCACTTACAATGTAAGATTCATAACCGAGTTCACTCACGATAGCATCAAATAAAAGCGCATAATCTTCACAGACTCCTTTCTGCTTTTTGATGACTTTATTTAATAGCGCTTCATGATATTCTGCTTCGTTTCTATAATCAGATTTTAATTTAGGCTTTTTCCCCTTTTCGATGTCATGGAGTTTCTGAACGTCGTATTTAATATTATTGGCCAGCCAATCAAAAACAGACTTTACAGTGTCTTGCTTCAATTCTATTTTGTTAATTGTTTCGGTAACACTTGCCGATTGTGCAAAAGTGATCTGAGAAAGCAGTAAGAATAAAAAGCTTAATTTCTTCATGGTCTTAATTTTTTGTTTTTAAATATTTAATCAATGCAATAACAGAAACCAAAGTCCAAGTTCCTTCTAGTAGCACGAAGGGATAATATTCTAACAAGATAGAGGCAAGGCAGGCTAAAAATGCTCCGACCAAATTCAGTAGTATATACCTAATGTCGTGAGTATCTAATCTCTTATTTAGATTTAAAAAATAGGCAATCAAAATCATTAATACTCCAATGAAACCTATTAAATCTACCTTGTTCATTTTTGTTTTTTTGTAATGGCGAAGATAAGGGAAAGTTATGTTAGATAGGTGTAATTTGATTGGCATTTTCATTAAGTAATACTATTTCCAAGGCCCGCCCTGCAAGACATTAACAAACTCCTCGCCGTCCATACGAAAAAGTCCTCCAGAACAACCAAACCATAATTGCCCTTTTGAATCTTCTAACATACATTGGAAGCCTTTGAAGGGAACGCTATCTGGAGATGCAGAATCTTTTGTAAGTTTGAAATTAGTAAACTGTTTTCCATCATATTTATAAGCGCCATTGGCCGTAGTACTTATCCAAATATTATCAGATCGATCTTTGAAAATGCAATAAACATCACTGTTGTATAGTCCTTTTAGTTCTGGATGTTCGGTGAATGTTTTACCATCAAATCGATTAAGTCCTCCTTTTCCTTCTCTGCCATTCTCATCCGGATTGTCTCGTTCCGCTACTCTTGAACCAAACCAAGTGTCGCCTTTTTTATCTGCTACAATTGCATGAACACAGTTTGAATAGAGCCCATCTTCGGTGGTATAAGAAGTAAAGGACTTTCCATCGAATTTATCCGCTCCATACCCACTACGTCCAAACCAAATATTGCCTGCTGAGTCCTCCATGATTTCTGTTACCCAATGACTGGTTTCCTGATAGTACGGTACTTCTACATCGGGAATAGGCAAGGGGAAATTGGTGAATTGCTCACCATCAAAACGAGAAACACCTCCCCAGGTTCCTATCCACATATTATCACGACTGTCAATTAAAATATTAGAAATACTATTGTGAATAAGGTCTTCTTCTATCGTGTAATTCGTAAATGTTTTTCCATCGTATTTGGAAAGTCCAGACTGTGTTCCGAACCATAAAATTCCATTTTTATCTTCTGCAATACTTGTAACACCGTTACCAATTAGTCCATGCTTTTTTGTCAGATAAATGAGTGAAGTTCCATCAAAACAAGCCACTCCTTTTGAAAGGGTTCCGAACCAAAGATTTCCTTTAGAGTCTTCGAATACTTCGATGACGTATTCTCCGATTTGGGCGGTAGGGTCGAAGTCTAAGTACTGAAGAATGGGTACTTTGGTTGTTTGGTTACTTACGGTTGCTTTTATTGGAATTGATTGGTTTCCTCTTTTGCAAGAGGCTAAGAGTAGGATAGATATGACTAGGAAAAGAGTACTTGTTTTTAAGGTCTGCATATTTTATTAGTTTCACGAAACTAAATAAAAAATCTTCCTGAATTGTTGCTTCGATATTGTTTTAACAGCTGGATAACAAGTTTAGAGGCTAGTCCATAATCTCCTTCAAAACCACCTGCCGATAAGAATTTCCAATCGGAATTTTAGTCGCATCAATAATCAATTGATTCCCTTCTATAGCAGTTACTTTTTCTTTGTTTACAATATAAGATTTATGCACCCGAATAAAGCCAAAAGCACTGAGCTTCTTTTCCATCTTAGTTAAAGTATCTGCCGTTAATAATCGATTTTTTTCTAAATGAATTTGTACAAAATTCCCCTTTGATTCCAAGTAGTTAATGTCCGAAAAAAGAACTTTGTGTTGTATGCCATCTGCCTTCACGAAAAAAGAAGTTTCCTTAGCTGTTTCAGCAGTTTCTTTTGGAACTGGTACCGAAGCAACTGGTGGTGATTTCATTTGTAACACTCTATTTACCGACTTTAGAAAACGATCAAAACGAATGGGTTTCATCAAATAATCCAGCACACCGAACTCATAACCTTCCAAGGCGAATTCAGAATAGGCCGTAGTTAAAATAACGACAGGAGGATTGGCTAATGTTTTCAACATGTCTAAACCACTGAGCTCTGGCATATTGATGTCTAAGAAGAGAATGTCCACCGGCGTTTCATGTAGAAAGTTTAAAGCTTCTATGGCGTTATAACAATTGCCCGCAAGGCTAAGGCTGTTTAGCTTTCCAATATAGTTTTCGAGCACTTTGTGTGCAGGTGGTTCGTCGTCGACAATGAGGCATTTTAAAATCATGATATTATAAATATAGCGTGTTTATTCTTATGTTATTCGTTTCTGCTCAGTTTTTGAAATGATTAAATCTAATTCTTTAGGAGGGAAGCACTGCCTCTAGTAAATCGACTCCAATTTTAAAAGAACAATAAAGTATTGCCCCTCCTTGTTGATGTCTAACTCATACTTATTCGGATAACTCAAAGCCAAACGCTTCTTCACATTCTCTAAACCAATTCCCCCAGAATGAACCTTCCCGTGTTTTTGCACTATTTTATTTTTACAAGAAAAAGTAAAAGTACCATTTTCATTCATGTCAAAAAGAATATCAATCTCCCCAGAGTCGATCCCCGTCCCGTACTTAAAAGCATTCTCCACAAAAGGTAATAAAAGTAGAGGTGTGATTTCCACTTTATCAAAATTTCCTTTTTTTACAACATTAATATTACAATCTTTTACCCGTATCTTCTCTAACGCAATATAATTTTCCAAACTGTTTATTTCTTCCTTCAAAGAAGTCCGTTGCTTTTTATTACTTTCCAATTGGTAACGAAGCAAATCTGCCAATTCTAAAATAATTTCATTCGCCTTGTCGTGATCTTCCAGATTCGTAGAATAAATGTTGTTCAAAGTATTAAACAAGAAATGGGGGTTAACCTGAGACTTTAGTAGTTTTAATTCAGACTCCGTTTGCTTAGCCTGTAGCTTGTCTATAACAAAAGTTTGACGGGCACCATGATAAGCGAGCTTGAAGCCAAAGGCAATGAATAGGAAAAAGGGAAACATAACGAGGTTCGCCCAGAAACCTTTGATTGCTCCCATTTGAACTACTCTAGTGGTCATTAAACCATCGATATAAGAAAAGAATATAATTATCAAGATAAGAATTCCACTTAGTAGTAAATAGCGGCCCTTGGGTTGTAGTTTATTGTAAGCGTAAAAACTGGAATAAATCATTAACATCATCTCTACTGTAAAGACAAATAATTCTCGTACCGCTCCAAAGGGGTCTTCCTGTTTTTCCTGATACAGCGAAATACCTAAAGTAATCCCCAAGAATGTGAAGAATATCAACCAAGTATAAAAGTGCCGCCAAAACCTTGGATGCTGATAGAAATTCGAGAAGCTTAAGTTATTTTCCATATCCCAAAGGTCTAAAATTGTGGCATTTATACCAATTATTAATGATGAACGCTGTTCGTCAGAGATGCAGACTAGTTCATCATATTGCCAACCAAACTGGTCATGTAAACTTTTACAGAGCAAAGAAGCCCACTATATTTGAATCATCATTCAAAAGGGAAACCTAAATTAATCAAAATTCAAATTTATATATCATGGAACTCAAAATTTCAAATCTAAGTAAAACTTACCCCAATGGTGTAAAAGCACTAGACAATATCTCTTTGACTATCCCAACCGGAATGTACGGTTTACTTGGGCCAAACGGAGCGGGTAAGTCAACATTAATGCGGACCATCGCCACCTTGCAAGAAGCAGACGGTGGTTCCATACAACTTGGAGATATAGATGTTTTTTCCCAAAAACACGAACTGAGAAAGGTACTTGGATATTTGCCTCAGGAGTTTGGTGTCTATCCAAAAGTGAGCGCCACCGACTTACTAAACCACATGGCCATGTTGAAAGGGGTTAGCAATAGCAAAGAAAGAAAGGCTTTAGTAGATGCATTGTTGGAAAGAGTGAATCTGCAGGACCATAGAAAAAAAGCAGTGAGTGGTTTCTCCGGTGGAATGCGTCAGCGCTTTGGAATCGCACAAGCTCTGATCGGAAATCCAAAATTAATAATCGTAGATGAACCCACTGCCGGCCTTGATCCCGGAGAGCGAAACCGTTTCTACAATCTACTTTCCGAAATAGGAGAAAACGTGATCGTAATATTATCAACCCACATTGTAGAAGATGTTCGTGAGCTTTGTTCGAACATGGCGATTATCAATGAAGGACGATTGTTATACAGTGGGACACCTTCCAACGCCACCGGAAAGCTACAGCATAAAATATATGAAAAAGCCATTGAGAAAAGCGAAATGGAGAACCATCAAAGTCAATACGAAATCATTAGCACAAAACTGGTGAGCGGAAAACCGTTGGTTCATATCTACAGCGAGAGCGATCCCGGAAATGGTTTCAAAGGAATAGAAGCAAACCTGGAGGATGTGTTCTTTACTAATATATTGGGAGTGGGGTAGGAACCGCAAAGGTCGAAAGGAACCGCAAAGGTCGCTAAGAGCGCAAAGGTTTCGCAAAGGAAAAGTGTTTATAATTCTGACGAATTTTCCATTGTGAAAACCAGAGAAACCTTAGCACCCTTCGCGGTTAAAAAAAGCTTCAATCGAAGCGAAAAACAAACAAAAAACCTTCGCGCAACCTTAGCGTTCCTTAGCGACCTTTGCGGTTAACCCCCTTCAAGCGAAGCAACAAAAAACTTAGCGTTAAATAAAATCAAAATATCATGTTCAAACAATTCTTTCTTTTCGAACTCAAATATCGTCTACAACGACCGATGGTTTATATATTTTTTCTTGTCAACTTTCTATTGGTTTTTGCAGCTACGGTGAGTGACAATGTAGTGATCGGTGGTCGGAATGATGCTGTATATGTTAACTCTCCACATGTGATTATGTCCATGACTTTATTTATGACATTGATTGGGATTTTTATGACCACTGCGTTTATGAATACTGCCATTCTTCGCGATTTTAATTATAAATTCGATGGCATACTATTTTCCACACCCATCCGAAAATTTGGCTATTTAGCGGGACGCTTTTCCGGTGCTTTTTTGATGGCGCTGATTCCTTTCTTAGGTGTTTTTGCAGGAATTGCTTTGGGGGCAGCTTCACCATTAGTAGAAGCAAATGAAGTGGGTGCATTTTCCATTATGCCTTATGTGTATACTTTTTTCGTAGCTGTCTTACCCAATACTTTATTGATGGCTGCCATTGTGTTTTCACTCGCAGCCTTGTCTCGGTCTAGTTTGGTTTCTTTTATTGGAGCTATTTTTATTTTGGTGGGCTATATCATAATATTGTCTTTTTCTAATGATTTAGAAAGCGAAACGATGGCGATCTTAAGTGATCCATTAGCGATTTCATCTCACAGCATCCTTACTAAATACTGGACGATTGATGATAAGAATACACAGTTGTTGGCTTTCTCGGGTCCATTGCTTTGGAATAGATTGATTTGGATAAGCCTTAGTTTGCTTTGTTTAGCAATGACTTATTTCAGGTTCTCTTTTGCAAAAAAGAAAAGCTCATCGAAAGCGAAAAACAATATAGTTACAACTGAAAAAAGCAAAGTGCCTTTCTTCGCTCGCTTAAAGGCGTTGCCTAAAGTAAATGTTAAGGATGACTTAAAAACAACCTGGAAGCAGTTCGTTCATCAGGCGAAAATGGAATTCTGGGGCATTGCAAAGAGTACACCTTTTATTGTCCTACTAGCTTTTGGTATGATTAATATGTTGTCTTCTCTGTCTAAGGTAGGGGAAAGGTTTGGGACGGGAAATCATCCGGTAACGTACTTGATGGTAGATGGAATTCGTGGTTCTTTATACTTATTCTTGATGGCTATTTTAATGTACTATGCCGGAGTTTTAATCTGGAGAGAACGAGATGCAAAGATGAATGAATTTTTCGATGCTTCTCCTTTCCCCACTTGGATCCCATTTGCTTCTAAGCTGTTCGGCTTGATCGGTATGTTGCTTATTATTTTATCAATGGCCATTTTTTGCGGCGTGGGCGTACAAGCGATAAATGGTTATACTAATTTTGAGTTAGGCGTTTATTTTAAAGAGTTTTTGATTTATGACGCTTTGCGTTTTAGTATGTATATCGTATTGGCTATGTTGATACAGACACTGATGAATAACAAATACATCGCTTATTTTACTTTTATTTTAACGGCTATTTGTCTAAACTATTTACCAAGCTTTTTAGAATGGGAAAGTAATCTTGTGTTTTTTGCCTCAACTCCTTCTTATGTGTATTCAGATATGAATGCTTGGTCGGTTTTCGAAAAAGGAATCAATTGGTTTAATTCTTATTGGCTATTTTTCTCCGGATTGCTTGGGATGGTTTCTATCCTGTTTTGGGTGCGCGGAAAATCGCTGACTTTTAAACAACGATTAAACATAGCTCGCCAGCGTTTTACTGGTAAGATAGCGATGGGTACAATTGCATTACTATTGTTGTGGGTTGGAACTGGAAGTTTTTTGTTTTACCAAACTAAAGTAGTAAACAAAATAGTGGCAGAAGATGTGCAAGTACAAAAAGCGGTTAATTATGAGCAGAAATATAAACAATACCAACACATCGCACAACCTCGAATCACAGCAATTGATTATAAAATCGACATTTATCCAACAGAAAGGGATTTTTCAGTGGTCGCTAATTTGACGGTTGAAAACAAAACAAAGGAAACCATAGACAAAGTACACTTTAGTATACCGGAAGACTTTGATGTCGATATCGAGATTGCTGGTGCTACGATAGAAATGGACGATGAAGAACTGAATTACCAAATTTTCAATTTAGCAAAACCGATGCAGGCGGGGGAAACGGCTCAGTATAAAATTAGTTTGAACTACATTACGAAAGGCATTGAAAATGAAGTGAGCAATACGGATATCGTAAAGAGCGGTACTTTTTTAGCTAATTTTAAAATGATACCGACCATTGGATATGATGTTGGAAATGAATTGAGTAGCAAGAAAAAACGAGCAGAATACAATTTGCCTCCTCGCCCAAGAATTGAAAAACTACATGCTAATTGTGGAAGCTCTTGCCAAAACACCTACATCAGTTCCGACTCAGATTGGGTCAAGGTTTCCAGTACGATTAGCACAGAGGAAAATCAAACGGCCATCGCTCCCGGGACTTTAATGAAAGAATGGTCAGAAGACAATCGTAAATTTTTCCGCTATGAGTTGAAGAAGCCTGTTTTGAATTTCTACAGTTTTATCTCTGGAATTTACGAGATTGGGAAAGAGGAATGGATTGCCCCAAATGGCGAGAAAGTAGATTTGGAAGTGTACTACCACAAAGGTCACGAGTATAATGTAGACAAAATGTTAGAAGCATTACGTCGATCTTTAGAATATTGTTCTGAAAACTTCACGCCTTATCCGCATGAGCAGGCTCGAATCATAGAATTTCCACGATATGCTTCTTTCGCACAAGCGTTTCCTGGCACCATGCCGTACTCGGAAAGCATTGGTTTTATTGCTAACTTAAATGAAAAAGACGCGATTGACATGGTACACTATATAGTCGCTCACGAGATGGCGCATCAGTGGTGGGCACATCAGGTAATCGGTGCTCCGGTACAAGGTGTAACAATGCTGTCCGAAACTTTCTCACAATATTCTGCCCTGATGGTTATGCAGAAAAAATACGGAAAAGATAAGATGAAGCAGTTCCTGAAATACGAAATGGATCACTATCTCCGAGGCCGAGGCCGTGAAAATGAAAAGGAACTTCCACTGATGTTAAATGAAAAGCAACAATACATTCACTACGAAAAAGGATCGGTAGTTATGTATGCCCTACAGGATTACATCGGTGAGGATTCTTTGAATGCGGCATTGCGAAGATATGCGGAAGCCGTTGCTTATCAGGAAGCGCCATACACGAACACTCGAGAAGTAATGAGTTACATTTATGAGGTCACTCCAGATTCCTTGCAATACCTGGTAAAAGATATGTTTGAAGAAATAACACTTTATTCTAACAAAACAAATACGGCTACTTTCAAAAAAATAGCGGATAAGAAATATGAAGTGACCATTGAAGTTTCTGTAGAAAAGTACCGTGCTGATTCGCTCGGGAAGGAAACACTGATTCCGCACAATGACTTTATTGATGTAGGGGTGTTTAGTGAGGAGAAAAACGAAGGAGAGAAATATGGCCGTCCGATTTTGGTGGAGCGTCATCAAATATCTGGAAAGGATACTAGCTTTACTTTCGTGGTGAATGAGTTACCTTATGAGGCGGGTATTGATCCGAATTATTTGTTGGTGGATCGTTTCCCGGAGGATAATGTGAAGAAGTTGGTGGGGGAGGAGTAGGAATAATTCACCCGGTGGCTTTGAGGCCATCGGGTGAATTCTATTTCTGTTATTAAAAATGTTTAGCCAATAGCTCGCGATAAGTCTTAATAAGTTCTATTTGAATAGTGAGTGAGGGAGCTCATGTTTTCCTTTCTTCTTAGAAGTAGTAACTAAAGTTCAAGGCATTTAAAAAATCAATATTGTAATTAATCGCTCGTCTTGTTATTCCTTCAAATTCAAATGAAATAGTTCCATTGCCTTGTTGCGATCTATCAGTTTTCTCAATAGAAAAATCAATACTTAAGCTACTTTCAAGGGAAAGAGAGAACTCAGGTGTGAAAAAATATTTGACACCTCCAAAACCAACTAGTGGTATGCTAATTTCCTTTTCCGTATTGATTAAATAACTTCCACCTAAAAGGGATGAAGAAATAGTAGCACTCAGATAATTGATTTTTGAATAAGAAAGTCGAGTTTTAAATCCATAGAAATATTGGACTCTATTTCTTTGGAATTGCCATTCAAAACCAACATAGCTGTAAACGATAATAGATTTCCTTAATAGATTGCTGACATTACTTGTTCCTAAGGTGTCCAGGTCATAATCAGAAGTATCGGTCAACGGTATCTCACCATTCCCACCAATCTCAAATCTAAGGGTCTTTTTTTTATTTAAAGGAGAATAAGTTTTCTCACCGACCCGCTTTTTATAAACCAAAGAAGTCCCCAAAGTTCCTCCTTTGAATAGATTTTGAATATCAATTCCTATTTCATTTTTATTGATATTGAAGGCTCTTTTCTTTTTTGCTTCTTTTTCTTGTGCATATAAGTTATTGGAAAAAATGAATAATAGTAGGGCTAATAGTTTTATTGTTTTCATATCGGAGATTTGTTGAAGTGGATAAGATATAACAACAAATTTACAAATTAAATTTATTATTCGATAATCTCTTATTACAAATACCGCCTATTCACATAAAAAGCCCCAAAAGGAAGCAAAGAAGCAATCAACACCACAAAGGTAGATTTAAAGTTCCATTTCATGCTAGATCGAATCAACAATGCTATTACAATGTAAATAGTCCTCGTTTCTCTGAATAGTTTAGACGTCCGAAAATATTTCATCTCGATTAGAAAAAGCTTTGAACTCGATGGGATTGCCACTAAAATCAAATACAAACATAGTCAATTGCTCCCCAACTTTTCCCTCGTATCTTTTTTGTGGTTTGACAACAAATTCGATGTTTTCCATTTCTAATTTTTGTTGAATGTGCTTAAATTCTGAGATCTCCAACAAGCAACCAAAATGAGGGATTGGAACACTAATGCCATCCACTTTGCCACAATAATCCAAGGCGGGGAACTCATTACTGATATGAGCCGACAATTGATTTCCAAAAAAATTAAAGTCAATCCAAGATTCGGTTGAACGTCCTTCTTCACAACCTAATATGTCAATATAAAACCTACGGGTTGTTTTAATGTCTTTTACTTTGAAAGCGTAATGAAATGGACTCATGTAGATATGATGTTTTTAACTGGTTTTAAGACAGAAGTACAGGTATTGATTTATAGGCTGAATTGCTTTTATTCCCAAACCCCACTCAATCCATAAACCCCACCGCCAATCCTACAAGTCCCTTCTTCCGAAAACAAAGAAACCTGATCAAAATCTTCAGAAGGAAAGAAGATTTCCGTAAAATTCAATTCCCCATTATTGATGAAAATTTCAACAGAGGCAGCATCAACAAACAAACGAATATTCAAATTGTCTTTTTCAAAATCAATGGGCGCCGAATGTACTTTGCCAAAGAATGCATCCGAGAATTTATCTTTTCTAGACTTTGTTCTATCTACGTACATCCTACTATCTTTTTTATTAAACGTAATAGCCAAATGCTCTTCCAGGCTATTTTCCAATTTAACCCCAAAGGAATTAGCTGTCGAATTCTTAAGGTTAACATCCAATAAGATCTCCGCCTGCGAAGCAGAAAAGGAACCCTCCAGAACTTTTTCTTGACTAATTTCCATTTGATCAAAAGAAGTAAAATCTTTTCTCAGAGCGTTTAATTCTTTTACTGGTAAACTATTTATTACATAATTCGATTCAGACTTTAATAGCTTCAATTCTCTCGGCAAAGTCATGGCGCTTCTCCATTTTTCGGTTGGAACAATTTGAGCATATTGCCAGTTAGACATCCATCCAATTCCTAAGATTCTGCCATCCGATTTTGGTACATTATTCCAGGTTACAAAAGCATAATTGTCTGTTCCCCAATCCAACCATTTTTGCGTTTTAATGTCGCACTTGAATTCAGTTCCATCAAAGTCCCCGATAAAATAAGAAGTTGCTGTACCATCATTTGGTGCATTTTTTTGGATGCTTACAATCAATACCCATTTGACTTCATCAGTGCCTTCTACTTTCATCGGAAATAAGTCAGGACATTCCCATAAGCGTTGATCGCCTTCGATACCGAAATCTGAAAGGAATTCCCAATTTGTAAGATTTGCAGAGGAGTAAAACTTGACCTTGTCATAAGCGGCCAAAACCAAAATCCATTTTTTCGATGCTTCATGCAAGACCACTTTTGGATCTCTGAAATCCTTGATTTTTTCCGTATTTGGAATCACAGGATTTCCTTTAAATTTTATCCATTCCGTTCCTCCGTCTAAACTATAAGCAATACTTTGTTTTTGAAAATCATTTGTTTTTGCTTTCTCTCCTGCAAAATCATGATGCGTGAAGGTGGCAACAATAGGAGGATTGGATGAAGTTCCAAGGTTTGAAGTATTATTGTTATCAACTACAGCTCCACCAGAAAAAATGCAGCCAATGGAATCTGGAAATAAGCCAATAGGCATATGTTTCCAATGTAGCATGTCCGTAGATTCCGCGTGTCCCCAATGCATTGGACCCCAAACCGTGCTATCGGGAAAGTATTGATAAAAAAGGTGATACTTTCCATTATAATAGAACATTCCGTTTGGGTCATTCATCCAATTGGCTTCTGGGGAAAAATGAAATTGAGGACGATGAAGTTCTTGGTAATAATCAGAAGTGACATTGGTTGTCATTGCTTTTTCTGTTTGAGTATTGTTGCAGCTCAGGAAGAGGAGCATGATTGTAATCGTAATTAGAGAGAACACTTTTAAATCGGAAGGTTGTAGCATCTTAAAAGGTTTTCATTATTTTGAAGAGATCAAAAAATATTTTACTATTCTGTTTGTCATGTTGCCAAATGTGAAGTGCTATTAGCCGAAACCATTCTTTTGTGTTTATGTCACCAAACATCGGAGGGCTGTCTTTATCACTTGTAGATTTTTTGTCTAATATTTCTTTAAATTCATTGACCTGTTTTATCGAGAATTTAAACTCCTGAATTAAATCCATTTTATTAACAGATTTATTCACCTTCTACAGGAAACCAAAAGTACAACTTTTAAAAGAAAAAGCAATCTAGAGTAGACAAGAGGAAGATAAGACTTGGCAAGGGGTAAATAGACACAAAAGAAGGGAACCCTTACCTAGATGCTAAATATAGCGAGAAGTAATGAAATAGTATTGTTAGACGTAAAAGGAAAGATTTATTTTTTATTCAACACAGGAGCTTGCGCAGTACAACAATCGGAGTCATCTCCATCGGTGTCCCCATCTCCATCATCATCTAATCCGTTATTACAAATTTCAGGACCGAGAACAGTAACTTGGAAAGAGGAAGTATCGACACAACCTACGGTGTCAAAATAATAGGCTTTATATTCTCCAGCTTGATTAGCTTGAATATCGCCTACGTATAGATGGTCTCTAAACGTTCCAGAATCATTAACTTGATATAGTGCATTGGGACCTGTCCATATAAAAATCTCTGTGTTAAAGATCCCAACAAAATCTAATGTGAGACTGTCCCCTTGGTCAATTGTAACAGTATTGCTAGTTACATCTGGGGATGTATTGATGGCATACTCTCCAACCAAACTGCTAGCAGGAGCACAAATACAATTGTCATAAGAAATAGCATCTAGAAACAAAAGATTTATTCCTGTTGAAGGGATCGTTATTCTTATATACCTGGTACGTACGCCTGTCGCTATTGTAATATCTATAGATCCACTTAATGAATAAGGTGAACCTAAAGCGGCAAAATAATTAATCCCATCTATGGATTCTTCAACAATCATTGAACCGGAAGAGGCGATGAGGTTCAATGTATATTCTTCTCCAATATCTAACGTACTACCTAAATCAATGGTTATTTGATCATCGTCTCCAAGAGAGGCAGCCAAAAAATCAGGTGCACCTAAAACGTTACTTGGGCTGCTAACTCCTGTGCTCGTTTGAGCTGCAGCATAATAGGTAGTAGTACAATCTGCATCCAAACAATCGATATCTCCATCTCCATCATCATCTAATCCATTATTACAAATTTCAGGAATTTTCATTCCAATCGAGAAATAACTATCAGTCGGATCAGCAATGATGGTCCCCCATAATGATCCAGCAACCAAAGCCATTGATTGAACAGTTGTTCCACCATTTGTAAAATCCCCATCATCATCTATGAATAAATAATATGCACCATCTGAAGCAGGGTAGGCAGGCAAGGCGGGCAAATCAAAATCAGCGTCATCTACATCGACCCTAAATGCAATACTTTGTACAGCATTCGTTTCTTCAAATCGCCATATTCGATCAATACCTAAATAGCCACCGCTTGGTATGTCGTAATTTGTTCCATTCCAGGAAGCGTTCTCGGCAGCGCCATTATCCCCCCAGACCAATGCTGATTTATCAGAAGAAAACGGGGATAGATTACTACTGTTAGAAACAGCAAAGTAACTGTGCGCTACAGATATAATAGAAGAACTGTTAATTGATTTAGATTGTCTTTGATCCAACGCACCTGCAGAATCTACGGCTATACCGGATATGTTGTTGGCATAACCATCAGTTATATCTTTAATAAGTGTTCCATCAGAAAAAACATAATCATGGGAAAGTGTTAGACCGTATTTCATCGCCAAATAGGAGTTGACTTTTTCTTGATCGGACACGGATAAAGTATCATCATAAACGAGCACTTCAGATATTGCGCCATTAAATATTCTAGATTGACTTAAAGCAAAACTTGATGATTGTCGACCGATAGTAACTGGTCCATCTGTCGTACTTCCAAAGCTTGAACTTTCTGCAATTTCATTTGCTGTTATTTGAGATAAACTTGGAATCGCAGTTGTTTGTAAAACAGTACCATTCTTCAATAAGGATTGGTCGGTCTCAAAATCTATTTCAAGACTTACTAAACAAGGATACGACCCAGTATGATGAAAATAAGATTCATCTGCTCCGCCATGGCTCGTTGGTGTTTGATTCTTCGAATAAATGTGCGTCCAATTTAGACCAACAACTTCACTAGCTCCGTGTCCAAAATCATATACATTTGCAAAAGAGTTACCAGTAGATTCATGTTCCACTACAGAAAATATTTGCATACCTCCTTTATCTGAATAAATATAATCTGACCCAAGATGTAATCCATCTGAATAAAGATCTGTATAGGTCCCATCAAAACTTACGCCTGGATGGTAATTGATTGCATTATTTGAATAAGTAGGATTGTCAGTAGAACTTGCATCTGCATTTGCAGAAAAGAAGTTAGTGGATCGATCTGCCCAACTGGTTACGTCAGTACCTGTAACATCAGTGTTGGTTCCTTCCTCAGCATCTAGCCAAAGCTGTAGGTTTGTCTGCACACCTCCAGGATATGGTTCATCTATACGACCATCTTGATTGTCATCTATTCCGTTTCCGAAAATTTCCGGAGGTGCAGGACAGCCCGCTAAAAGACTCGATGTCTCTAAAGCTGTCGGACAAGTTATGGCGGGCGCAGGATCTAGAGATCCATCATCTGTATTCCCAAATGTATCATTTGTAAAATCATAATCATCGGCCCCTGAGGCTCCTGTTTGCGGTAGGTATATTGCAGCAGATGATAATTGCATTTTATTGTCAGCTGCCGGTGAAAAGTTCGCTGAGGAGTTGTATGCAATGATGTCAGCACCTAATATAGAGTTAGACGATCCTATTTGATTATTGTAGAATAAATTATTCGTTAATTCCACATCCAAGTCGTAAATGTTTATTGCTCCACCAAATCCAGCAGCATCGACTGAGTTGTCTACAAAAAAGTTATTCTCAATAATCCAATCAGCATTAATCATTTTTATTGCCCCTCCACCATTTAGATTACTATTACTAGCTTCGATGGCAGAGTTATTTACAAAAATATTATTGGTAGCTTGGTTGGGTATAGAAACGGAAAGAGCAGATCTCCAAAAAATAGCTCCCCCAGACCCCGCATAATTATTGTAAAAACTACTGCTGTCTAATTGGATTCCCGAACTTGAAGTTCCAAATATAGCCCCTCCACTTTCCGTATTCCCGGCATTGTTTGCAAGAAATGTAGAATTGCTAATAGTGAGATCTGCTGAATTTGCATAAATAGCTCCCCCGTCAGTATCAGAATAGTTTGTTCCAAATTCGCAGTCTAATACCTCTGTTTTGTAAGTTGAATAAAATCTAATAGCGCCACCATTCTGTGGGGAGGCATTATTGGAACAAAATGTATTTCTCCTTAACGTCCATTGATGTGACTGTTCGATACTTATTGCTCCTCCTCCAGAACCATTAGCTATATTGGTATAGAAAAAGCAGTCTTCAATAACCAGTTTTCCTGGATTAGCATAGGTACTGCTGGTTGAATTTCGCACCGTATAAAAAGAGATCGCTCCTCCTCTGCTTCCAGTATTATTTCTAAAATTGCAATTTTTGATTAGAATTTCAGTATCGACATTTGTCTTAGACCCTATGAATATTGCTCCATGGCTATTTGAAGTATTATTTTTAACCTCGAGATCTATTAAATGTATTGCCATTGGACTTGTACTCGATACTGCAGAATAGAAAGCACTGCCACCACCGGAACTAGGATTACCATTTTGCAACACTAAGCCTCTTAGCTCTAAAGAATCAGCTGCAACATTATTGTGCCTCATCAATCTGTGACTATTAGCACCATCTAAGATTGTTTGGTTAGTAATTGGGGCGTAATTACTACAAACTTCTGTGCCTGTAGCTGAATTTGGATACCCTCCGATTACGCAGACGTTAATTGATAGATCTATTTGGCTCCCTAAAGAATATGTTCCTTCAGCAATATATACAGTTCCTCCAGCTTCTATAGTTGCTTTTAAATCTGATGCACCAAGAGCATTGTCCCAGTCAGTACCACTTCCATCTCCAGTGGGAGCTATTTTAACGTATTTTGTGGCACCACTAGCTGTAGAAAAAGTAGTAGTAGGAAGAGGTAAATCTGAAACCGGGAAAACAGAGGACCAAGGATGGCTATCCACAGTACTTGCACTAGCGAGCATAGCGTTTTCTTCTAGAGAACCGTCTGTAAATACCATTTGAGCAGCTATGTTTATAGAAGCGAGAAACAGTAAGATATTCAATAGTTTAATCTTCAAAATTGGGTTTACGTTTCTTGTCCGAAATAATTCAATTTAAACATGTTATATGTGAATTATTTAAATGCATTGTAACATGAAAATCTTCCAATAACCCTGCCACAAGCAGGGATTATTCCTTGAGAAAACTGACATTGAAGACTCGAAGAACTAAACTTGAATCATGACCTACTAAACGAGGAAGTAAAATTTAATTTGATCATGTTTATATATTGAATGAGAGAATTAAAGAGTTATAATTCATCTCCGATAGCTTACATCTAAAGCTCCTCATTCCACATAACCCTGCCTCACCACTAAGAAATAATAGCCATCTCCTAAATCCAAGTATCCCTGGTCGTAACAATAGTGATACGTTTTCCCTGCTTTTGTACTGTACACATTAGTGAAGTAGCTAAACTTAAAGCCCCGCTCCAACAGCTTATCTCGGTGGAGCTTCAATTTTCCCGTCGGATTTAGTTCGGTCAATATCCGCCTGTTCTTCCGAAGAATGTTGTTGATGTTGCGAATAAAGTTTGTGCTATCGCTATTCAACTTATTGTTATAGGTATTTCGGCAGTGATCGGAACAAAATTTCTTATCTGCTCTCCCAACAAATTCGTCACTGCACTCTAAACATTTTTTCTTCATGGTGTAGTTTTTTTAATGAGCTCTAGAGTTGCTCTTTTTATTTTCCAAAAACCATCTTTGGTAATGATATAAAAACCGGCGAAATGTTCTTACGCTATCTTTCCTTTCTTATGCAAGTCTCTGAATTATCAAATCTGGTATTGTACTTTCGAAATCTCTAAAGATATTATGCCTCTTTCAACACATTTCATAGACATATATTTCCATTCGCTCTTGCTAAACGATTATTTATAGAATAAAAGCTGAATTTTCACTTATATCGTAAGTGATTGTTAATCAGTCGTATAGGGTTTTATTATCCGTTTGTAGTCGCTTACAAACGACTACAAACGAAAGTACCTGTTTATTCACCGAATACCAAACCAATTCCCCCTTTTCTTTGCAGCATACTTTTTTACTCACAGCATTGTCATCTTAACTCAAACTAAATAATGGCGCATCAGTGGGTAACTAATAATAAATCAAATTCTATTATTTCATCATTTAAATCATTCAAAAATGACATCTTTAAAAAACAGCGTAAAACTCATTGGACACCTTGGAGCAGATCCAGAAATTAAAAGATTCGAAGGAGGAAAAATCCTTGCAAATCTAAGACTCGCCACCAGCGAGAATTATAAAAATAACAGAGGCGAGAAGGTCACCAATACGCAATGGCACAAATTGAAAGCCTGGGGTAAAACAGCTGAATTGCTAGAAAAGTACACTCGAAAAGGTTCAGAAATAGCCATAGAAGGAAAACTCGAATACAGCAACTATGAGGATAAGGAAGGCATTACCCGATATGTTACCGAAATCAAAATCAATGAAGTGCTGTTGCTTTCAAAAACCAAAGCCGCATAGGAACTCCATTCGCTAACAGCCTCCTTACTGTAACAGCAAGCTACTTTCCCATTGCATGATTGTATTGTTTTCAGCCGGCATTGACGCGCTCTCGTCAGTGTCGGTTCTTTGTATCG
>CAZDTI010000034.1:0-33522 GCA_964508085.1 uncultured Saprospiraceae bacterium
TTTAGGTTCACCTATGAAATAACATTTATGAAATACTTTTTTAATTAAACACGAAATTAATAACAAGTATTGAAATTTAGAAGTCTATTGATGCAGACATATACACATACCTTCCATTGAAACCAAATTGGTTTGAATTTCTAGAATATGGAATTTGGCCAGAGGCATAGGAACTAGCTGATCCAGTAAATCCATTCCTGCTGGTGTTGTACTTGTCTGGATAAATGTCGAAAATATTATTTGATCCAACGGACAAGACAAAATTATCAGCGAATGAATAGGCTAAAGACAAATCAGTAACTACTTTAGCAGCAAAGGTTTGTACACAGCGAGTTCCATCTTCATTACATTCAACATTCGAATCTTCCCCAGAAAGGCCTCTACTAAATGCTTTTACTTCTCCAAAACGGGTAACTCTACCAGTGAATGCAACCTTTCCATATTTGTAAGTTGCATTTAAAAGAATTTTTTGTCGAGGTACTGCTACTTCAATTAATTCCGTTGCTGTAGTTCCCAGTAATTTTAAGCCTTGAGCATCATCATCAGCTCCCGCTAAAATTTCAGAAGGCGTGTCTTTTTGTCCGGTTACTTCTGTTTGGTTAAAGGTAGCGGCAAGACTGAATTTCAGACTATGATTAACTCCAAATGCTTTCTTGTAAGCTGCTACAAGATCAATACCTTGTGTCTTTGTGTCCGCATGATTCGTAAAGAAACGAATCTCTTTTGAATCACGGAACAAGTCCGCAACAGCAGGATAAGTACTGGTTGCAATTCTTTCTGTAATTACGATTCGCTCATCAATTGTAATCTGATAGGCATCCACCGTCAACAATAAAGCTCCATCCATCAACTTAGCAGTAAGACCTAAGTTAAAGTTATTTGAAATTTCTGCTTTAGGATCTTCGATTCCCAATTGAGCTAGTCGTTCATCCGCAGCGGGAACCTGTCTTGTAATAATGACTTGACCATTCTGAACTGTAGAAGTATTGTTAATTGTACCCAGCTGAGATACAGAAGGTGCTCTAAATCCTCTATTGTAAGATCCACGAATAGAAAAATTGTCATTCAACTTGTAACGGGTAGCTAACTTGCCAGAAACATTAGATCCAAAATCACTATAGTTCTCAAAACGAGCAGAAACAGCGACAAGAAGCGCCTCAGAGATATCTGCTTCTACATCTGCATAAACACCAATATTTGAACGATCGAGATCGTTTTCATCCGCAATGCCTGGTCTTGCACTTGACCCAACATCTTTACCTTCTTCCGCTAAAGTTCCAGCATCATAAGACTCCAGGCTTCCTTTTGTTTGGAAGTAACGATCATTTCTGTATTGCGCCCCGAAAGCTAAGTTTAATCCTGCGATGCCACCCACTTCGCCTAAATTTTTATTGACATCTGCATTGACGATGTCTTGCTCAAAGTTATAAGTCCCAACATGGAAGAAGGTTGGTGTAGCAGAACCATAGGAAGGATTAGTGGTGTTGAAAATATCAAGATCTAATTCGTTCACTCCTTTTGAGTAGGACAAATCAAAGTTCCAGCCATCTGCCAACTCACGTCTTATACCTCCAACATAAGAATAATCGGTTCCGGTACCTGGAGAAATGGGAACATATCCATCAGGATAAACGGTAAGTACTGCCCTTGAAAACCTTCCTGGATTTCTAAAGAAACCGTAGGCCGTAATGTCTTTTTGAGAATATCCTCCAAATCCATAAATACTTAATCCTTTATTACCAATTGGGTAACTTGCGTTTATGAAAAACTGTTTTGTTTCGTTTTCGTTTGATCCATAATTTCCTACCACAAAATCCTCTTGCGGATAAACACCTCTCTCTCCTCTTGGATCTTCTGTATAATAAGGGTAGTCAGGGCTTGGTCCAGTGAATACCCCATTACTATCTACAGGGGCCTCTGGATAGATGGCGCCGGAGTAATAGTCAGATCGATTGGTGCCACTAAATTTGAAATGCTCCAACGTGAAATTTAGATAACTGTCTTCTTTCCCTAAGCTGAAACCGTAGTTCAAAGAATTTTTAACGGTAAAACCATCTCTGAATTTACGGCCATCAGAGGCATCATCATCTGGAGAAGAAAAGTGTTGACCAAAAGTTGTAGAAAAGGTCCCTCCGTCATTCTGATCATTTAATTCTAAATTTATGATTCCAGCAATTGCATCTGATCCATATTGTGCCGCAGCACCATCGCGAAGTACTTCCATTCGTTTGACAGCTCCAGAAGGAATACTGTTTAAATCAGTTACTACGTTTCCAAGTCCCGGTGCAACGTTCAGGTTCAGCGTTGAAAATTGGTGTCTTCTTTTTCCATTGACCAAAACAAGCGATTGATCTGGTCCCATCCCTCTAAGAGAAGCAGGGTCTGCATAGTTGGTGGTACCATTTACGCCATACTTGGCGGAGTTGAATGATGGGGAAGAATACTGAACTTGTTGCCCTAAATCTGTTTGACCAGTAGATACTAGTTCCTTAGCACTTATTACGTCAACAGGGACAGCTCGTTCTACGTCAGTTCTAGCTTTTCCTCTGGATCCTATCACTACAATGCTACTCAAGTCAATCCCTGAGGATAGTTTTATGACATAGTCTGTATCAGTACCTACAGTGACCTCTTTAGTCGTATAACCCGTATAAGATATTTCAAGTATATCTCCCTCGTTAGCGTCTAAGGTGAAAGCACCATTGAAATCTGTAGTTACCCCGTTTGTTGTTCCTTTTATGGAAACAGAAGCTCCTATTAAGCCTTCATCAGTCAAGGCATCATAAACGAATCCAGTGATGGATTTTATCATTGCCGAGTCATTGCCGGCCCAGGACGTGGGAATAGTAAATAATAGGCAGGCGATTAATAATAAAAATTTGTTCATACTTCGTAATTTTGATTCTGAGTAATTTAAAAAATTCAATAGGAATGGTAAATTTGTCCACCATCGCTAAGGCAAACATAATATTAAAGGATGCCGATACAAAGAATTTTATTTTATAAAAACATAATTTTACAGTCTTTTATGCTGTTTTACACCTTTTTACACTCTTCCAAAACAGAATATGACAACTCTTCAAGAGAAATTCACCGTAGCATTAGAAAGTACTTTTGGTGTTTGGGATAAGAACGGTGCCCGTTTTGGAAATCTCTCCTATGGCGACATTGCAGATAAGTTGTGCATAAGTGGAAGCCAATTTTCAAAACTACTCTACGGATCTGCTACTAATGGAATGTACGAAAGATCGATAAGGAATATAGGACAGCTACAAGAGCTTAAAAACTTTCGTTCGGATAATCTTTTAATGAAAGAAGAGATTGCAAGAATGTAGGAAAGCAATATTGATGTAGCGAAGCGTCATTCCTTTAAATATATACACGTATTGTTGATTGGTCTTTTGTCCTTATTCGCGGGTTATGCGCTAAAAGTATTTTCAACCGTAAATGAGACGATTAAAACGGAGCAACCAAAAGCGGATAGCCATCCGCTTTTACCCTTTTTTGAACGAGAGTTTTCAAGTGATCACATCTCTCCATTCTTAAGCATAGATGATGCTCAGGAGTATTGTCCGGCTTCTGCTTTTGAAGGCGTTTGGAGTTTAGATAAAGAATATGTTATCCCAATTCCAATGAATAAGCCGGGCTTATACTACTTAGCCAAGGCAGTAGATATGCGGATGAAGTGTTACCGAAATGTAGAACCTGAAAAACGAGGAAAAGTATTAATCGGTTTTGAAAGTATGACTCATGAGCTTTGGATTGACACTAAAAGAGAACCGCTAACTCCTAAATACTTTAATGCGGAGTCAAAACATTACACTAAAGAATTTTACAATATTAATTTTGATTCAAATCCATCCTTTAAAAAAATTGCAACATTAAGGTCTTTCTTTTTTAATATTTTTGAAATCAAAGATTCGCACATAATCCGTAGAGGAGAACCTGCCGGACGATATGCAGAAGAGATTGATCAAGAACTCGTTACAAAATATGAAGTGGATATTAAACATGTTTTGGAAGATGTAATCGGAAACATGGTGAAAACAAAATGTAATCCCAGCCATAATAACTATTGTAACCCAAACACTTTAGTTGAAAACGAAAGTACAATCAAATTCGATTGCGACTTTACCATCCATAATGAAAACTTAGGTTTAGGGGGGAGCTATCCTTACTCAAAGATTTTCAAACTCGTCAAACAAAACTACTCTGATAACTTGTTGTGTAAATGTAAGTAGATAATTTATTGTAATTGTCTAGTAGTATCCTTACGTTTTTGTATTTTGTCAGCTGATATGGACAAAATACTTCACCACTTTATTTTCTGGATCGAAACAGTCAACGAGCAAGTAGGTCGCGCGGTTTCCTGGCTCACGAGTCTACTGGTCATTTTGGTATGTTTCGATGTGATTCGTCGTTGGTTATTCAATGATACAGAGGCTTGGATCATGGAGCTGGAATGGCACCTCTTTGCTTTGGTTTTTTTATTCGGAGCTGGTTACACCTTGAAACACAACAAACACGTAAGGGTAGATGTCTTTTATGCTTCCTTCTCTGAAAGAGATAAGGCTTGGGTTAATTTATTGGGAACCTTATTTTTCTTATTACCTTGGTGTGTACTTATTGTTATAGTTTCTTATGGATACGGAATGGAGTCTTGGTCCGTTAACGAAGGTTCACCTGATCCAGGAGGTTTACCGGCGAGGTATCTGATCAAATTTGCCATCCCAATTGGAATATCACTTTTGTTGCTACAGGGATTGGCAGAATGTGCGAAGTCGATTTTGGTTTTAAATAAAAACGATGGACGGCTTAACGGTGGACGGTAGACGGTTCCCGCGATCGTAGGCCCGTCTACCGTCCACCCGTAAAAGCGTCCACCGTCTATCCGTCCACCGTAAAAAATTAAGATATAATGGCACTATTAGCTATTCTTCTCTTTTTCAGCATTTTTTTATTGATACTCTATGGTTATCCTGTGGCTTTTACGCTGGGTGGAATTTCTATTTTATATGCCTTATGTTTTTTAGACCCTAGTAGTTTTTCGGCCTTGCCACCACGAATTATGGGGGTGATGAGTAATTACATATTATTAGCAGTCCCTCTATTTGTCTATATGGGGATTATGTTGGAGAAATCCGGACTGGCCGAAAGTATGCTGGAGACAATGGCGATGTTATTTGGAAAATTAAAAGGAGGTCTGGCTATTTCAGTTGTTATTGTAGGAGCAATGTTGGCTGCATCTACTGGTATTGTAGGCGCCACTGTTATTACAATGGGATTGATAAGTTTACCAACTATGTTGAAGCGGGGTTATCAGCCGGAGTTGGCAACAGGAACCATTGCGGCTTCTGGAACACTAGGACAAATCATTCCGCCTTCCGTCGTTTTAGTATTATTAGGCTCTGTACTAAACGTATCTGTAGGCGATCTATTTAAGGCTGCTTTATTGCCAGGAATCTTATTGGTACTAGCCTATGTCGTGTATATATTAATTGTGGCTCACCTTTATCCAGAGCGGGCGCCTGCCATTTCGGAAACGGAGCGAGCTGCTTTTTCGAATGATGATTTTTGGTCGAAAGTGATCAAAGCATTCGTTTTGCCTTTTTGTTTAATTATTGCCGTTCTAGGTTCTATATTGATGGGATACGCAACGCCTACAGAAGCAGCTGCGGTAGGTGCTTTGGGCGCTACAATTCTGACCGTTATTCAAGGGCGTTTTACCTTAGAAAAATTGCGGGAAGTCATGCGGGAAACAACCCATTTGACGACCATGGTTTTTATCATTCTGTTAGGCGCCACTACCTTTACCTTTGTCTTTAGAGAAATGGGCGGTGATCGCTACCTGGTAGAGCTGATTGAGCAATCAAATTTAGGACCGATGACCTTCCTCGCCTTGGTCATGCTGGTGGTCTTTATAGCGGGCTTCTTTATAGATTTTATAGAAATCATTTTCATCATTGTACCTGTAGTAGCCCCCATCTTTACAGCCTATGATCCGCAGGCCTTTTCTCCCGTGTTTACCTCCTCCAATATGCTCTTGCTCTGGGTAGGGATACTATTGGCCCTTAACCTACAAACCTCCTTCCTGTCCCCTCCGTTTGGCTTTTCCCTCTTCTATTTGAAGGGGGTTGCCCCCCCAGAAGTGACCACTGGACAGCTATATAGAGGGATCATTCCCTTCATTTTAGTACAGTTGGCCTTCCTAATTGTGGTCATTTTCTATCCTCAGGTCCTCTTTTTTTGGTTAAAATAAGCTTAAAATGCCCTTTTTTACCCTATTTCGTCCTTTTTCCGTGACAGCTTAGAGATCAATTTGTATTTTTGTAGGGAATTAATTCTACATTTGACCCATTATTTTAAAACACTAAATACATATTATCATGGCAAAAGATGCATTATCTTTTTACGATGTAAAGACCAAGTCTAAATTTGAAGCAACAGATTACGAAGTACGTGAGAAAAACGGACGCTTCTACGCTGTTACTAAGTCACAAGCTGAAGGTGCTACTCACGAATGTTGGAGAGTATTGTCTAAGGTTGATGCTGAAAGATTGAAGTAATCTTTTATCGGATAGAAAACGAAATTCACTGCTCTTAATCTAGAGGCAGTTCTATGTTTTATATCCGGACTTCTAAAGTCCCGGAAATATAATTTTCGAGAAAACTAAAAAGAGGTTTCCCTTATTCAAGGGAGACCTCTTTTTTCATTGAACTACTGCTGTAAAATAGAACAGTAACCAAGTTATTTGTTATATATCACAGATCGAAACGGCTTCCTTTAAGGAGTCAAAAGGATTGTCATAAGTTGGAACAAATTCCTGAGCTACATACCCCTTAAATCCCGTCGCTAGAATAGCCTGCATTATAGCCGGATAATTCAGCTCCTGACCAGCATTAATTTCATTTCGTCCCGGAACTCCCGCCGTATGGTAATGCCCAAAATATTGGTGATAATCACGTATGGTCGCAATCACATTTCCTTCTTCAATTTGCATGTGATAAATGTCATATAACAATTTGAAATGTTCAGAACCAAGGGCTTCACAAAGCGCTACACCCCACTCCGTACTGCTGCAGGTATAGTCGGGATGATCGACCCTCGTGTTAAATAATTCCATTTGTAAAACGACACCATGTTTCTCTGCGAGTCCTAAGATTTTCTTTAAGCCAACTACACAGTTCGCTAAAGCCTTTTCATTACTCATGCCGCGGCTATTGCCACTAAAACAAATGAGATTCTTATAACCTGCTTTCGCCACCATTGGAATCATCTCTGTATAGCGCTTCACCAGTTCCTCATGGAATTTTTTATTATTAAAGCCATCTTTAAGGTTAAGCTCTGCCCCGTTACACATTGAAGAATCAATACCATGTTTTTTTAACATAGCCCAATCCTCTGGTCCAATTAAATCAATGGCAGTAAACCCAATGCTCTTGACCTCTTTTATCAACTCTTCTAATGAATATTTACCGAAGCACCAACGAGAAACAGAGTGTTGTATATTCCCTTTGAGTTTTCCCTCTTCAGGAATGGTCGATTTTGCAATCATATTGTTCGAACTTAGAGCCAAACCAGCGAAGGTGCTGTTTTTTATAAAGT
This sequence comes from uncultured Saprospiraceae bacterium, assembly GCA_964508085.1. Taxonomy (GTDB): domain Bacteria; phylum Bacteroidota; class Bacteroidia; order Chitinophagales; family Saprospiraceae; genus CALGLS01. Next base: position 7,607 of record CAZDTI010000034.1, read on the forward strand.
TTCTTCTTTTCATTTTAAGAATGGTTAGAATTAATTTTGAATCTAAATATTACAGCGAATAATCATTTCCTGTGTAGTCAATACAGCCTTCAAAAGGGCCTGGAATAGGAACATAATTCATATGCTCGGTTGCAATAAGCTCAGAGCCAAAATAGCCACTAACCGTTAAACTTTTCACTGCATTTAAGAAGCTGTATAAATAATAGGTGCTTCGTTCTGTTGCACCTGCTGGTGCTTCTTCTTTTCCAGCCATTTTCCGAGCAGCTTCATAAGTAGTTTTGTCTGCTTTTGCTCCGATATGTTTTTCGAGGAAGGTGCTTATTTGAGCTGTTGTTGCTTCTGTAAAAGCAGCTCCAGTCTCCGCCTCAATGCTTTTAACACATTCTTCGAGTCCTTTTTTAAAACGATCTTGTTGTTTAGGAAAATAAACTTCGCCAACTATATCGTCGATGTATTTTAAGACACCGGCCTCTTTAGCTCCCGGAGTATTCGTTGGAGGGAAAATAACATCAGCAAGACTTTCAATAAAAGTTGCTTGGTTTTTATTGGATAAAAATTTAGGCGTCCAGGAGTCAACTACTTTATCGGTAGTAGGTTCTGTTTTACAAGAGGAGATCATTGTCATAAGGGTACCGGCAGAAATGGACAAGCCCATCCCGATACTGATATTTTTTAATGCGTTACGTCTATTCATTGTTAGAGATTTTGTTTGTTAAGTTCTTTAACGGCGTGGTCCACCGCTCGGGCGGTCAAAGCCATATAAGTTAAAGATGGATTCTGACAAGCCGAAGAAGTCATTCCCGATCCGTCGGTTACAAATACGTTAGGGACAGCATGGATTTGATTCCATTTATTGAGGACGGAGTTCTTAGGATCCTTTCCCATTCGTGCGGTACCCATTTCATGGATACCCAAACCAACACCGTAAGTTTTGTCGTATCCTGCTACATTTTTAAAGCCTGCTTTCTCTAACATTTCGACAGCGGAAGCTTGCATGTCTTTTCGCATGTTGAGTTCGTTTTCACGAATAGTCGTTGCAAAATTCACTCTAGGTAAGCCCCATTCGTCTAATTTATTATAGTCAAGTTTCATCTCATTGTCATGATAAGGCAACATTTCGCCAAAGCCATTCATACCAATTCTCCACTGGCCTGGTTTCATTAAGCTGTCTTTGAACTCTCCTCCAATACTCATCTCGGGGATCCCTCTCCACCATTTTTCTCTACTAGCACTCCCTTGATAACCGTAACCACGAAGAAAGTCTTTTTGTGGTTTTTGCCCAGGTAGATTTCGGAAACGAGGGATGTAAAAACCATTAGGTCGGCGTCCTTTAAAGTATTTATCTTCGTGGCCTTCCCAATCTCCACTGGCTCCTGCCTTGAAATGGTGATCCATAATATTGTGGCCCAATTCACCGGAGTCATTACCCATACCATTCGGGAAACGCTCAGATTTTGATTGCATTAATATAGAGGTGCTGGCAATAGCAGATGCATTAAGGAAAATGATCTTAGCCTTGTATTCGAAAACCTCTTTAGTTGCTTTGTCAATGACTCGAACACCAATAGCTTTTTTTGTGTCTTTATCATATAACACTTCACTCACAATTGAAAAAGGACGAAGGGTCATATTGCCTGTGGCTTCGGCGGCTGGTAAAGTAGAAGCATTACTGCTAAAGTAAGCGCCATAAGGACAGCCGCGCATACAGCGATTACGAGATTGACAAGTCCCTCTGTTCTCAAAAGGGCTTTGTCCGGTAATGTGCGCTACCCGACCAATGATGAGGTTACGCTCTTTATAAGAAGACTCAATACCCTTTTTTAATTCTTCTTCTACACAATTCAAATCCATTGGAGGTAGAAAATCTCCATCAGGTAATTGTTTTAGTCCTTCTTTACTACCGCTGATTCCTGCAAATTTTTCAACATAATCATACCAAGGAGCTATGTCTTTATATCGAATCGGCCAATCAATAGCAATACCATCCCGAGCATTACTTTCAAAATCCATTTCGCTCCAGCGATAACTTTGGCGGCCCCAGACCAAAGAACGACCTCCGACCTGATACCCCCTCAACCAATCGAATCGTGTACCTTCTTTTTCATCGTAGGGATGCTCACTGTCTTTTACAAAGAAATGAACGTGTTCTGGTCGGGTGGTATATCCGCTTCTATTTTGCTTAGGGTAATCCTTTAAAGCTTCTTGAGTAGTTTTGTTATGGCCAGGAAGTTCCCAAGAATCCATATTAGCGGTATGGTAATCTCCAACGTGGCGGATATTCCTACCACGTTCGAGAACGAGGGTTTTAAGACCTTTTTCGCAAAGTTCTTTAGCAGCCCATCCGCCGCTGATTCCGGTACCTACGACAATGGCGTCATAGGTTGTCGGACTTTTTTCGTTAAAAAGAGGCATGTTGTATTATTAGATAGTTAGATAATAGTCAACCAATGTAAGAAAGTCTTAGGGGATTTTTATGAAAAACTTGAAAAATGAAAGATGGATAAAGCGATAATGACAATTAAAGGGTGTTTATCCAGTATTCTTAAATCTGTATGTCGTTATAGAAAGCTTTTTCTGTCCATCTAGACCAATCCGCAGATGTTTCCTGAAATGCTTTATAAGAAGCGTATACTTTTTTGCTGAAAGGATCGGAGGTCGTAATATCTTCAAGGCTTTCGGCTGTATACGTTCTTAATTGAGTTAAGACTTCTTTGGGGAATTTTCGGAGATCCACATTTTCTTCTTTTATCAGTTTTTGAAGGTAGATGCTATTTTTGGCTTCGAGTTCAGAGAGTACCCACATATTAACACGTGCACCTGCTGTTTTTACAATGGCTTGTAAATCGGATGGTAATGCTTCAAATTTATCTTTGTTAATAAAAAACTCTAATGCTGTTCCGGATTCGTGCCAACCAGGAGAGTAGTAATATTTTGCAATTTGATAGAAGCCCATATGATAATCGTGAAAAGGCCCCATCCACTCGGTTGCATCAATGATACCTCTTTCGAGACCAGTGTAAATTTCACCGCCTGCTAAAAGGACTGGAGCACCTCCTGCTTTTTTCAATACCTTACCTCCTAGTCCAGGTATCCGCATTTTCAAACCCTTTAAATCCGCAATGCTATTGATTTCTTTATTGAACCAACCACCCATTTGTACGCCAGAGTTGCCACCAAGCATAGGAATTAAGCCAAATTGAGCATACAGTTCTTCCCAAAGCTTTAAACCACCTCCATTAATAATCCAGGCATTCAATTGTTGCGCATTCATACCAAAAGGAACAGAGGCGAAGAATTGTGCTGCGGGTGCTTTCCCAGCCCAGTAGTAGGCACAGCCATGACCAATCTCAGCGGCTCCTGATTGAACGGCACCGAAAGACTCTAAAGGTGGAACGAGTTCACCTCCACCAAAAACTTTGATGTCCAAACGACCAGCTGACATTTCTTTTACCCATTTAGCAAAGAGTGTACAACATTCGCCGAGTATGGGAAAATTTGGAGGCCAGGTGGTCACCATTTTCCACTGGTATTTTTTGCGGGTGATTATGTTAGGGCCAGTTGGTTGTTGTGCAAACTGCTGACCTCCACAGGACCGAATAGCGAAAGGAAGAGAGATGGTGCCTAGAGCTATAGCTTTGAAAAAATCTTTTCTGCGGAATTTCATAACAGAGTGTTTGTAGGATTTTATCTTTGATTGAGATGTAACTGTTCGGTTGTAAGGGGGTTATTATTGTTGAGTACTGCACGGCTGGTTATTGAAAACGAAATCGTATTTTAAGCCACCTTGTCATTCCGTGTGAGTACAACGAGTCGAGGAAGGACAAGATAGGAAAATACATTTAAAACTTATAACCAAAAGAAAAACCGGGCCATAGCCAGAGAATAGGAGGAGGAATGCCGTCACTATCTCCATCAACTCGGATGAAAATAGGGGCTAGGCCCATCCGCAAAAGAAAGCCGGATTTGGAAGGCCGCCAACGATACATAATGGCTCCAGATGGAAAGATGTTCTGATCTCTGGTGATGGGGCTATCTGTTAGAAACGCACTTAGCCCAAAACCTAATTCCAGTTGTTTTCTTCCTTCTCCAAAAAGATAATTCAAGTGTAAGGGAACGCAGATATAACTGTCACCTCGATCAGGGGCATAAAATATTCCTATTCTCATTCCTAAGCCCGATTCTTCTAAAGAACTGAAACGCGTATCGTAATTGACGGAGTAGCCTAAAGCAGAACCTAGTAATTCGAGGTAAAGGCTCTGTGTCTGTTGCGCTTGTGTTTGTTGATTGCTTAGAAAGCAAAATAAGATGACGAACGTTTTGAGTCGTCTGATTTGTATTTTCAGGAGCGCCATAAATTGTGTTTTTCGAAGTTAATGCGAATGGTATTCCGCTTTATTTTAAACACGTTTTTATGAGGAGATAGGTTTGGTTGTTTGAGATTTCAGTTCCCTTAAAACAAACTCACATACCCAAAATGCGTCTTCACATTTCGAAAATCAAGAGGAGCATCCTGCGTCTTACCCAAGGCCAAACTAAAACCAAACAGCCCCACTTTCGTCTCAAAAGTCAAACCCGCCCCAAAACCAATTGGACGATCAAAGCGACGAGTATTTGTAGTCACATCTTCTAAATATCCGCCATCAGTAAAAGCATAGAGATAAGAATTTTGACCAATGAGTAAACGATATTCTAAAGTAAGAACGGCATAGCGCGTAGTAAAAACAGAACGTTCATCAAAGCCCCGTAACAATCTGTTTCCGCCAATGCGGTATTGCTCATTTTGGTAGATGTCTTGCTGAGGGCTAAGGATGATACCAATGTTGGCGGCAGCTTTTAAGGTACTGCGTTGGAAGAGGGGAAGGTAGCTGGCAAGCTGAGTACTAAGCCTGTATTGGAAAGTCCGAAGGTTCAAAGAGTCGTAGGCCATACTAAAATCGACATCAGAACCTTCGATTCCTGTGATGCTATTATTTTTTCTGATTCGTTTAACTCCTGTTTCTCCACGAAGTACAATGCCCCATCCTTTACGAGGATTGTAGCGGTAATCCAATTGGCGAAAGCTGTATTCGAGACCAAAAGAAGCATTGGTGAAATCAAGATTTGCTGGCAGCTTTTTTTGCTGTTTTATTCGATTGGTATCCACAGTGAGGATGCTAGAGGAAGTATTGCTCCAAAATGCTTTGAGATAATTTCCTCCTTCTAGCTGATACTGTACACCCAGATCGTAGGTGACATCTAGATTGGTAGTGTCTTTTTTATAGAGCTGGAAATTTCCATCAAATCCAAAAGGAGAATTGAGCACGTAAGGATACAAAAAATGAATGTCCAATTCTTGCGTCTGTGGTCTAATTTGTTCTACAGAAACAACGATTTTTTCTCCAGCGCCAAACTGATTGTGCAAGTCCATATCCAATGTTCCGGTAAATAAAAACCGCTGGACCTCAGGACCACCTGGTGTAGCAACTGCATTGTTAGGGAGTAGCCCAAAGACAATATCAAAACGGCTTGACTTTCGTTTTTTTAAGAACAAATTCACAATAGCCCGATTACCCCGGAAGGTAACGGTAGCATCTTGTCTTTCTTTTACAAAAGGCAATTCTTTAATTCTGCCTCGTACTTTTTTTACTTTTGCTTTGCTGTATAACTGTCCTTTTTTAAGACCCAGATAGTTCTCCATATAAGCTGCTGAAATACCCGGGGTTTCCGCTGGAGTCTTTGGATTACTGATGAGGTTGATTCCATCCAATAAGATCAAAGGCCCTTTTTTCATGAAAATCTTAGCACTAACACTCCCTTGCTTAATTCGGATATCTTCTAACCAAACATGAGCAAAAGGATACCCATTGTTTTCGGCATATTCCAATAAAGATTCTACAAGCAACCTTAGCTCATTATAGTGAAAAGGCTTTTTTTGATACAGCCTTTCTCGAAAACCGACTTGTGTCAGGAAGGCTTCTTCAACGTTTCCGTTTTGTAATTGTGACCATTCATAGGAGGTGCCTGCGTAAATGAAGGCGGTCCAAGTACTATCTGTTTGAATAAGTGAATCAATCGAAGCTTCGATAAAGGATTGGCCATTCAACTGGTTGAGAATCTCCTGTAGTTGAAGTCGAGCACTTAAGCTATCGGGAAGGATTTTTTCATATTGAAGGAGGCCACTCAAAGTCACAGAATCTATATCAATACCCTCTAGTTGAAGTGCTATGGGGCTTTGCGCTTTCAAAGGACTTACCCAGAGGCTTATCCACAGAAATAAGGAAAGCGAGGTAAGCAGCGGTAATATGTTTTGAAAGCGGTACATTTGTTCTTTATTGACTATCCATTGAAACGACAGAAATAAAAGGAAGTTGTTGTTTAAGGGAAAGAATAAATAACGATTTAAACAAACGTATGTCCGGCTTATACTTACATATCCCTTTTTGCAAGAAGGCATGCCACTACTGCAATTTTCACTTTTCTACATCACTGAAGAATAAAGGGGCTATGGTTAAAGCGATTATTCGGGAAATAGAGTTACAAAAAGAGTATCTAGAAGATAAAAAATTGGATTCTATTTACTTTGGCGGAGGTACGCCTTCTTTGCTGAATGAAGGAGAACTCAATGCTATTTTTGATGCTATTCATGAAGTATATACCGTAGCAGATAATGCAGAAATAACTTTAGAAGCGAACCCAGACGATTTGAATAAAGAACAATTATCGGTCTTGCGTAAAAGTAGTGTTAATAGATTAAGTATTGGGGTTCAATCTTTTCATGAGGCGGATTTGTTATTTATGAACAGGGCTCACAATGCGAAAGAAGCTTTACATTGTATCAAAGCGGCGCAGGATGCTGGTTTCCCAAATTTAACAATTGATCTAATTTACGGAGTACCTGGTTTGACAAATGATTTATGGAAACAAAATTTGGAGATTTTTCACAGCCTTGATATTCCGCATTTGTCCAGTTATTGTCTGACGGTAGAAGAAGGAACAGCGTTATATCATTTTGTAGCAAAGGGAAAAGCACCACCAGTAGATGAACAGAAGGCAGCTCAACAATTCGAGCTACTCATGGATTTCGCGGAACAGCAGAATTATCTTCATTACGAAATTTCGAATTTTGCAAAACCGGGGTACATCGCTCAACATAATACCGCTTACTGGAAAGGAATTTCATATCTGGGACTTGGTCCGTCGGCTCATTCTTACAATGGCAAAAGCCGTCAATGGAATGTGGCCAATAACGCAAAATATATGAACGCGATTGGAAAGGGTAAGTTAGCTTTTGAGAAAGAAGAATTAGATATAACTAATCAGTACAATGAATATTTGTTGACGCGTTTGCGAACGCAGTGGGGCGTGGACTTGAAGGATTTGGAAAAAATAGCTCCGCAATACGCTAGTGGTTTTATTGAAAAAATATTGCAGTTTGAGCAGGAAGGACATGTGAGGAGGGAAGAAGATGTTTGGTTGTTGAATAGAAGTGGGAAGTTGTTGGCGGATCGGATTTCGATGGAGTTGATGGAGTAATCCCTCGACTCGTTCGTGCCTCACTCGCTCGGGATGACAATAGGGGATGACAATAGGTTGAAAATGTTCTCTTAGATGGAATTTACTTGAACGGAGGTGGTTGGCTAGGTAGTTACGTTAATCCTATGTTAAAGAATGCGGTTTATAGGCTACGACGAAAAAGCATCGGCATCATAAATCCAAAATGATCGTTAAAATTCATAAGATCATATTGATTCAAAAAACATTCATTGATTCTTTTGTCCAATTACTTATGTGGAAATATTATAACAATACAATTTCAATTTACCCTTTGCTGGCCTGCTATCTCTTTTTTACAGCTTGTGCCAATCCGAGGCCTCCAACTGGCGGCCCCAAAGACGTTACCCCTCCACAGGTGGTGCTAGAAAAATCTTCGGAGAACATGCAAACCAATTTTACTGAACGTTCTTTTGAACTGACTTTCAATGAATGGGTACAACTGAATGATGTGTTCAATCAAGTGGTAGTCACTCCACCTTTGGAGCACAAGCCAGAGATTAGTTTGAAAAAAAAGACCGTGACTTTTGAATTTGATGGGAAAGAGGAACTTCGAGAAGACGCTACTTATATTATCAACTTCGGAGAAGCGGTTAAAGATTTCAACGTAGGCCTGTCAGCAGAAGACCTTCGATTTGTTTTTTCAACAGGTGATTATATTGATTCGCTTTCGGTGCAAGGGAAGGTAGTTGATGCCTTTACAGGAGACGCTGCAGAAGACGTTATTGTTATGTTGTACGATAATTTGGCAGATTCAGTGGTGCGGACTGAACGACCTTTCTACTTTGGCAAAACCTCCAAAAACGGAACCTTTAAAATTGAGAATGTAAGAGCAGATACCTTTAAAATATTTGCATTAGTGGATAAGAATTTCAATTACTTATTCGATATGGCTTCTGAGCAAATTGCCTACCAGGAAGCGCCTTTTATTTTAACGGACAGTACCAAGATAAACATTGACCTGGAATTGTTTCAAGAGGAACAAGTTTTGCGGTTGGTTAGTAAAAGAACAGAGAAGTATGGGAAGGTAACCTTGAATTTTAACAAACCGCCTGAGAAGAACCTGAAGCTAAGTTTTGATTCTGTTTTGCAACGGCAACAAATTATTTACGAACAAGACAGTCTTCATCTCTGGTATCTTCCTAAAGACTCGGTGGATTGGTCAATATATTTGGAAATTCAACAGGATAGCTTAGTTTATGATACCTTGAAAGTAAAAGCAAACTCTTCCTCTGCTTTTTTAGCGAAAGCAAAATTGGAAATGAAACAGGAAAAAGAAATAGAGAAAAAACTCAATAATCATAACAAGACTAAGCCAGTTGAAATAATTTTTAATCATCCGCTTGCAGCCTTAGACAGTAATGCTGTTGTATTGTTAGAAGATTCAACGAAAATAAAAGTGAGTCCAATATTGGCGCTTTCCGAAGATACGCTAGGGCTGTTGAAGTTGAATTATGATTGGAAGGAAAACATGCTTTATGAGCTTTTATTTTTACCAGCTGCGGTTACCGATTGGTATGGCCTACAAAACGATTCGATTTCATTGGCATTCACCATTCCTTCTGTTAGCGTTTTCGGAAATCTGATTCTTAATCTAAAAGGACTCGAACCTAATGTTTCTTATCTCGTTCAATTGTACAAAGGAGAGGAGCTTATGGATGAAAGCACTATTAGTGCTGATAGTACTTATACTAAAAATTATATGGGCTATCCTGCTGCTATTCCACCGGAAGATCCTGCCTATGAACTGCGGATAATTGAGGATCGTGACAACAATGGCAGATGGAGCCCTGGAAATTATTCTTTGAAAACTCAGTCTGAAAAGATGTATTTTCGCAAATTGGGAGAGCTAAGGGGCAATTGGGATATTCCATATGATGTTGATCTTGCAGAAAAGGTAGCGGCTCCTACTCCTACGGAAGAAGAAAATGATGAAAAAGGAACGGGTGGTTTTGGTAGTAAAAAAGGAAAAGAATGAAATTAAGCACAGAAAAGTTGGTTAAAATCTATGGTAGCCGAAAGGTGGTCAAAGAAATATCGCTGGAGGTAAATCAGGGAGAAATCGTTGGTTTGTTAGGACCTAATGGAGCTGGGAAAACAACAACTTTCTACATGGTTGTTGGTTTTATAAAACCCAATGAAGGCAATGTGTTTTTGGATGATAGAGTCATTACTGACTTGCCGATGTACAAACGTGCGCAAATTGGAATCGGTTACTTACCACAAGAACCTTCTGTATTTCGAAAGCTAACGGTCGAAGATAACATCAAAGCTGTTCTGGAAATGACGAAGCTGTCAAAGGCAGAACAAAAAGAAAAATTAGAGAGTTTGATTGAGGAATTTCGTTTGCATAAAGTAAGAAAAAGTAATGGAGATACCTTGTCAGGAGGAGAGCGTCGTCGGACTGAAATTGCCAGAGCATTAGCAACCTCTCCTAATTTTATTTTATTAGATGAACCTTTTGCAGGAATTGATCCGATTGCAGTAGAAGATATTCAATATATCGTTGCTCGCCTGGCCACTAAGAACATTGGTATCTTAATCACGGACCACAATGTTCAGGAAACTTTATCCATCACAGACCGGGCTTATCTGATGTTTGAAGGAAATATATTGAAAGCGGGTACAGCAGAAGAATTAGCTGCGGATGAAATGGTTAGAAAGGTTTACCTCGGACAAAGTTTTGAATTGAAACGTAAAGTTATAGACTTGAACAAAGATGAAAAGAGTATCTAATTGTATTACATATTGTTTTTTAACGGCTCTGTTTTTTTGCTCACTTGTAGCCTGCTTGGAGGAGCCAATAGTTCTGAACAAGCAAGACAAAAAGTTGATTGATTCTCTATATAATGCAGAGCGAAAGACAAGAATGGTGGAGTTGGATAGTCTATGTGATTTGCATTTTGATGGTCGAGTACAGGCCGCGGTAGATTCTATTATGATGAAGCGTTTGGAGGAGATTCGACGATTAAAAGGAGGAGGAAATTCATTAATAAATGTTAATAAATGAAAAAGAACCATCAGATACTCTTCTTGTGTTTTCTTGTTTTTGCAAGTTTACTGTTGTTTTCTACCAAAGAATTGCCAACGAAGTCAGATATGATCCGGGAAAAGGTATCAAAGCGGATGGCGAAATTTGAGCAAACAACCGTAGAAAAATGTACGAGAAAGGTATTAGAGCGAGCTGGTGAAATGGTTGACTCCATCTTGATTGCTCGTGCACGTTTGCAGGTCAAGGAAATTGTACCGAAACCAGATATCCCGTTTCGGCCTGAGCGGCCTGAGGTTAAAATCCCAAAAGATACGACACCAATAGTACCTATTTTCCCAGAAGGTGATACTACTTCCTTTCAAAAAGATACCCTTGAGCAGAATAATTAATTCTCCTTTTGCTCTACCGCCTCTCTCTGCTTCATTTTTAAATCATCCACTAGCTTCTTCTTGTTTATTTTGAACTGGGCTGTAGGATGATAGTTTGTAAGGTTGTTGTTAAGTTTCGAAATCATTTTAGTGAAGTCGGGAGAAACGTTTTCGGCTTTTCCAATGAAGGCTGCGAATACTGAAGACGGTGGATACTTCGCCTTAACATAATAAGGGAAAGGCTTTGGAGGTTGTTCATTGTCGCTATCCCTTATAATGAAGCCTTCGAAGTGGTTCGTTTCAGACACTATGCCTTTTCCAAAACGGACGGAGTAAATGGGAGTGGTATGATCAATATTAATTGAAGGATCGATTTTTAAATTATCATCCAAAAAATACCCAGAGGCTTTTCCAGCTAAAATGTGGACCATCGACGTATCATACAGCACTTTGAAAGAGGAAAACTCATAGTATTCCCAAAGCGCATCAACAATCGCCTCATTCGCTTTCTGTTGTTTTTTTAGGATCTTCTTCCGTTTTTTTTTCAAACGGTTTTTAGAGGTAGTACTAAGTCCCTCCTTTGCTAATGCTTTTTCAATCGCAGCGATATTTTTATGCTTACTGGGAAGAAGCATAACTAAAGTGCCCTCCTTTAGGGCTACAATATGCTCGGCGGCCTTAGATTTATTTTTCTTCCCTTTAATAATTTGTGCTACTCCCTCTTGGCTGGAAACCAAGAGAATTAAGGCGAAAAGGAGGTATTTGCTTGTAGAAAAATATTGTCTTTTATTCATGTCGTTTGTTCGTCTTTTATCATTGTTAAGTTCGCTCTTTATATAGTAACGTTAAATAGGCTCCCTAGCATTATACTTTTTATTAAAAAATTAGCAAATTTGCTGCGCTAAATTAAAGCTTTTTAAGGGTTGCTATGAATGTTTTGCACGGAAAAGTCGGATTACTGCGTTATAAAGATTGCCGCTCCAAGAGAACCATTCACTGAGTTAACCGTAAATAGCATTGTATTTTGCTCACGCTTACTAGTAAATTATACTTAGATGGGTTTAAATTTCAGCCTTTTTTCTGAAAAAGGTTCGTTTTCCTTGTTGGACCCCCACATTCTTTAAAGAATCACAATAGAATAAATAACTTATGGAACAATCGGTAGACATTGAAGCACTAAATCAGCAAATTTTTATTGAAAGTGCTTTTATCGAAAAACTAAATGCAGAAACAGCTAAAGTCATTGTTGGTCAAAACCACATGATCGAACGACTATTGCTCGGCCTCCTTACTCGGGGACATGTATTGCTGGAAGGTTTACCTGGATTAGCTAAAACGCTGGCCATTAAAACACTGGCAACCGCTATCAACGCAGATTTTAGCCGAATACAGTTTACACCTGACCTCTTACCGGCGGATATCGTGGGTACAATGATCTTTAATCCAAGTAAAAATGATTTTACAGTTCGGAAAGGACCTGTATTTGCCAATTTTGTACTGGCAGATGAAATCAACAGAGCTCCGGCTAAAGTTCAATCGGCACTTCTTGAAGCAATGCAGGAACGACAAGTAACCATCGGAAACGATACTTTTAAACTGGAAGAACCTTTTCTAGTATTGGCTACTCAAAATCCGATTGAGCAGGAAGGGACCTATCCTTTGCCAGAAGCGCAAGTGGACCGTTTTATGTTGAAGGTGAAAATTGATTACCCAACAAAGGAAGACGAAAGAGAAATCATTCGACGTAACCTTAACGGAGCCGTGCATGCTAAAGTGGCTCAGGTAGTACAACCTGCAGAAATTATGCGCGCCCGTGAAGTGGTGAAGAAAGTATACATGGATGAAAAAATCGAGCAGTATATTCTCGATATCGTTTTCGCTACTCGTGACCCTAAAAGTTATGGATTGCCTAATCTAGAGCCACTTATTAATTATGGTGGTTCTCCTCGTGCAAGTATCAATTTAGCGCTAGCTTCGAAGGCTTATGCTTTTATACAACGTAGAGGCTACGTTATTCCCGAAGATGTACGATCTGTTTGCACAGATATCATGAGACACCGTATCGGTTTGACTTATGAAGCTGAAGCAGAAAATATTACTCAGGAAGATGTGATAAAGCAAATATTGAATGCGGTGGAGGTGCCTTAGTTCAGGCGGACCACATTTTATAAAATGTTTTAACTGAATAATTTGTTCGTAGTTTGAGGAAATAAGCATATATGCTAAGACAATTCTTTTTTATAACCTTGTTTTTACTGGTCGGCCAGGACATGGAAGCACAAACTTCTACTGTCGAGAAGTCAGTACTACAGCTATTTGATAAACCGGAGAAGGTGCTATGGCTTCGTCATTACAATGGGGCGATAGATGATGTCAATGATGTAAGTATGGTTTTGGCTTATGATGGTAAAATGTGCAGAGGTCGGATGAAATATCTCAAGAGTAATCAAGAGTTTGGACTAATGGGTTTTATGAAAAGTCAATCTATTCGATTGCTTGAATTGGATCGTCAGTCGAAAGTTTCCGGTTATATCAATGGAAAAATGGAAGGAAAAGAATTGTTATTGGATTGGAATTCAGTAGACAATTCTATTGGTAGTAAAATGGTTTTGCGACAAACAGAGAAGGAAGTAAAAAAAGGGAAGTCGGATTGTGGTGGTGAAAAATGGATACGCACTTTTAGAGGCTTGGTAGATGGAGAGGAAGTAGAATTTTTATTACAAAGAGAAACAGAACGCCAACTTCGTGGACTGGTTTATTTTTCAAAAGAAAAACAGAGCTATGAAATAAAAGGAGAGATGAATAAAGGACGAGAGGTGAAATTGGAATTGTTCGATTACCACAAAAAGTCCAATGGTTTTCTAAGTGGTACATTGACCGATAAGGGAATGATGGAAGCGGTATTCAAAAATCCATATGGAGCACGAGTGAAAACAGACTTTTGGCTGCACGAAACGATGGAGGTCGGTTGCATGACTTATGTAGATTATCTCAGTAGCCTCGGTATCTCTTACCCCGTTACCAAAAGTAAAACCTTCAACCGTTGGATGAAAAAAGTAGTAACAGAGGAGAAGCAGGCCTATGACAATTTTGTTGAGCAAGCACAAAAATTGGGCACCGAACTTAGTCCAGAGACCAGAGCCTCTATCCGTACTTATGGTTGGTATGATATAGATTATCTTTCCATTTACATCATCAGTGGTCGGCTCTGGATAACGAATAGTTGGCAAGGAAAGGGGACAGGTGTTCCGATCACATATGATTTAATTAATGGTAGACCTGTTACGCTAAAATCTATTTTTAAAAGAGATTTTAATTTGCAAGATTTTATCTGGGCATACCTTAGCCAGGACATTCAGAACCATCGTTTCTACGATAACTATGATTTTAGAAAGTGGTTATCAACGGCTTCCTTTAAATCATTTACAATACGACAGGAAGGTATTAATTTCAGTACACCCTTTAGTGCCATTTATGGGCAACAGGAGGTAACGATTCCTTTTGAGGAATTGAAGGAGCACATGAAGAAGGAGGGAGTGGTTTGGGATTTGATAGGGATGGCGGATTGAAAATTTACTTTATTATTTACTTATAGCTTTATGGAAACCAGCGAGTTACTAAAAAAGGTTCGGAAAATCGAAATCAAAACACGTGGGCTGAGTAGACACATCTTCTCAGGGGAATACCATAGTGCTTTTAAAGGCCGAGGGATGTCTTTCAGTGAAGTACGCGATTACCAATACGGTGATGATGTTCGAAACATAGATTGGAACGTAACTGCGCGGACTGGGGATCCACATATCAAAATTTTTGAAGAGGAAAGAGAGTTGACCGTTATGCTCGTAATTGATTTAAGTGGTTCTTCTTTTTTTGGAACGACTAATCAAATGAAAAATGAATTGCTGACCGAGTTGACTGCAGTACTGGCCTTCTCGGCAATTAACAATAATGATAAAGTAGGGGTATTGTTTTTTACAGATCGAATTGAAAAGTTCATTCCACCTAAAAAAGGAAAACAACATATTTTACGGATCATCAGAGAATTATTGAATTTTGAACCGGAGGGCAAAGGCACAGATTTAGGAATGGCAATGGAGTACCTCAATAACCTGATAAAGAAAAGAAGCATTACTTTCGTTTTATCCGATTTTATGTCAGTGGGTTATGAAACACCTTTACGGATCGCCGCACGTAGACACGATGTTATCGGTATGCACTTGTATGACCTACGCGAGGCAGAATTGCCAAATGTTGGGTTAATAAGAGCTGTCGATGCAGAAACAGGAAAAGTGGGTTGGATTGATACTGCGATACCTGAGGTGCGTGAGGCATACGCAAAGAACTTCAATAGAAATTTGGACTATTTTAAAAATGCCTTTCGGAAAACAGGGGCAGATACGGTGAGTATCCGAACGGATGAGAAGTATGTGAATACTTTGTTACGATTTTTTAAGAAGCGTGCGAAATAGAAGCGAGTTAACCGTAGTAACGCAACGTAGACACGATGTTCTAGACTAATTAATTTGACCAAAATACTTGACTGAAAAACAGCTAACACATTAATGACTTTATATCAAAAAATTATTCTCCTTTTTAGTATTACTTTGCTGTCGCTAAACGTCAGTTATAGTCAGGTTCGTGTTTTTGCGGAATTGGATAGTACTCAAATGTTAATTGGTGACCGGGTACAAGTTCACCTTACTATTCAACATCCGGCTTCTGTCAACGTCCGGAATGTAGATTTGGGAAAGCTGGAAAAAGATGAGCATATTGAAATTTTTAATAATGGACGTTTAGATACCCTGCAATCTGATAATCAGTTTTTGCTAAAGCAAGATATTACGTTCACCATTTTGGATTCTGGTACTTTTATCGTGCCACCTATCGCGGTCAACTTTGATCAAAACGGGACTAATACAACGAAGCTGACTAACGATTTATTAATGAATGTTTTTACACCATCGATAGATTCCCTTGCCTTGGCACCTATTCGTCCGATCATTACAGAAAGTATAAACTTTTGGGACGTATTACCTTGGATTTTAGGAGTATTGTTGCTGTTGGGGATTATTGGAGGAATCGTCTATTGGGCTAATAAACAAAAAGGGATCGTAGCGCCTCCTCCTCCAATACGGAAGGTCCCTGCACACGAAATAGCTTATGCTAAATTAAATGCCTTAAAAGCTAAAGAGCTTTGGCAAAAAGGAGAAATAAAAGCTTATCAATCGGAGTTGACATATATCATTCGAGAATATCTGGAAGGACGCTATAAAATACAAGCACTGGAATCGACTACTGCCGAAATTCAACAACAATTAGTACCACTTGATTTTGATCAAAACCTAAAGGGTGATTTGACGAATATGTTACAGGTAGCAGATATGGTGAAATTTGCAAAAGCAGAACCAGGAGCAGATTTTCATGCTAAGGTATTGGAGCAGGCCGATACATTTGTAGAACGTACCAAGCCAGCTATATTTATTGAAGAGTATGTGGATGAAGATGGGAATCCAGTGGATCCGCCGCCATCTGCGAAAGGTGGAAAATCAAATTAGAAAAAGACATTACAACTAAAAAGAGAAAAGAATAAATGTTCGAACTATTCGATAGTTATCATTTCATGTACCCATATGTACTACTATTGTTATTGCTGATCCCAGCATTATCGATTTGGTACTATCTTCAACGTCGTAGATTGTATCCTACGCTTACGGTACCTCGTTTACAATCCTTTCAGGGAGTGGCCTCATTGCGTGGCTATTTGCAGTGGTTATTGCCTGTTTTACGAATGCTTTGCCTAGCTGCATTAATACTAGCAATGGCGCGGCCACAAGAAGTAATGAAAGAGGAGGACATCACTGCGGATGGAATAGACATCGTGATGGTCATGGATTTATCGAGTAGTATGCTGGCTCAAGATTTTCGACCCGACCGATTGGAAGTGTCCAAAAGGGTAGCTGCAGAATTTATTGACAAAAGAAAGTACGACAGAATTGGCTTGGCCGTTTTTGCTGGAGAGGCATTTACACAATGTCCCTTGACAACAGATCATAGAGTACTCAAAGAGTTTTTGGAAGGTTTGGAATGTGGTATTTTAGATGATGGAACGGCAATAGGAATGGGATTGGCGACAGCAGTAAATCGCTTGAAAGATAGTGATGCTAAATCTAAAGTAGTTATTCTGTTGACCGACGGAGATAATAATGCGGGGTACATCAAGCCAATAACCGCAGCAGAAATTGCACGGGAGTATTCGGTGAAAGTGTATACTATTGGAGTAGGATCAAGAGGAAAGGCTTTGGCTCCAGTAAGCCGTAGAAGTGATGGTCAATACATTTTTGGAATGGCAACGGTACAGATTGACGAAGAATTGATGGGACAAATTGCAGACATGACCGGTGGCAAATACTTCCGGGCAACATCAGCAAAAGCGCTGGAAAAAATATATCGAGATATTGATCGCTTAGAAAAAACGAAAATAGAAACGACGACCATTAAAAGAGAGACCGAGCGCTTCCACCCATTTGCATTTTGGGGAATGTTGTTTTTGGCGTTTGAGCTATTGTTGCGATATACGGTGTTGAGGAGTATTCCGTAAAGTGGAATTGCTCAAGGAGAATAGTATGAGTTGTTGCACCTAATGCGGAATGTATCACGCAGAGGCCGCAGAGAGCGCAGAGCTAACGCACCTAATGGAGGAATGTACCACACCGAAGTTATAGCGCGAGCTAACGCACCTAATTATTCGGAAAATATATAATCACGTAAAAGCAGATCTCACTTTGTGGTCTCTGTGTGATTATAAAAACGGATTAGCAAGCAAAAGTGCATCTCGCTCTGCGCCCTCTGCGGTCTCTGCGTGAGGAAAAAACGCATCAGTATGCAAAAAGTGCATCCCGCTCTGTAGGAAAAAAGATTAGAAACACTTAGTAAAACATACAAGAAGAAAAAGCCATGTTTAAATTTGAGTACATAGAACATTTATATGCCTTCGCAATCATTCCGGTGCTGGTGATGGCATTCCTATGGATGTGGATGATGCGTAAGAGAGCAATGGCTAAAATGGGAGATCAGCCTTTACTGGCGCAGTTGATGCCGAAATTTTCGAAATACAAGCATATTGTTAAGTTTGTATTGCTGTCTTTGGCGATGTGTGCTTTAGTTATTGCCTGGGCTAATCCACAATGGGGAACGAAAAAGGAAAAGGTGTCTCGGAAAAGCGCAGATATTTTTATCGCCTTGGATATTTCTACCAGTATGCTGGCACAAGACATCCGACCAAATCGACTGGAGCGAGCGAAGCAATTTGGAATGAAGTTGATCAATGCAATGAAAGGAGAGCGAATTGGTGTTATTATCTTCGCCGGAAATGCCTACTTGCAAATGCCTTTGACAACAGACTATGCTGCTGCGATTTTGTTTATGAAATCGGCGAATACTCAAATGGCGCCTACTCAGGGAACTGCGATTACAGACGCCATTGATTTAGCAGAACGTTCTTTCCAACAGGATAATAAACACCATAAGGCACTCGTCATTATAACAGACGGGGAAAACCATGACCAAGAAGCGATTGAAAGAATGCAAAAGGCAAATAGCGATGGCCTTCTTGCGTTTACCGTTGGGGTGGGAACGGCAGAAGGGGCTCAGATTCCAATTGACCTTGGCGGCGGACGACGAGACTGGAAGCGAGACGAAACAGGGAATCCCGTAAACACCAAAATAAATGAGAATATGCTGCGGCAATTGGCAAGTGCAGGTGATGGCTCCTACTTTAACCTAGCTCAGGGCGATGAAGTATTGGCAGATTTGAGAACGAAGTTAGAGAAAGTAGAAAAGCGAGAATTGGAACAACGTTCGTTTAGTGAATTTGAAAGCTACTTTGCTTATTTTATTGCTTTGGGTTTGTTATTGATTATAGCGGAGTTTTTGTTGTCGTATCGGAAGAGTCGTTTGTTGGAGGGAAGAGAGTTTTTTGAGTAGTTCCTCGACTCGGTCGTGCCTCCCTCGCTCGGAATGACAGTGTTTTAGTGACACCCGTTGCCTGCGCTTTTGGTTTTCTTAACTCCGTGAGTTGGCTTTTGTGTAGAGCAAGAGTTGAGAAAGCCCTTCAAAGGTTTGGCCCTTTGACAAACGAGAGTGGTTTTAATCACAGGAGCGGATAGATATCAACTTTAGGGAGTAGGGAAAGTAAATTCAACTTCTCGACGGGATTTGTCAAAGAACTAGAAATTTTTTAAAAAAAACATTTATGTCGCCAATAAAAAAAATACTAACGTTCTGCCTGGTTCTCTCACTCAGCACCGCTTTCGCTCAAGATGGCCACAGCCACTTGCGAGCTGCAGATAAAAATTACGAACAAGGGGATTACAAATCATCAGAAGAGAACTATAGAAAGGCATTGGAAGAAGATTACAGTGATAAAGGAAAATACAACCTTGGCAACTCCGTTTATCAACAAGAGCGCTACAACGAGGCGAAGCAGCACTACGAAGCAATCACGGAAGGTACTGCGGATGACGAAATAAAGTCAAATGCTTATCATAATTTAGGCAATACTTATTTCCAAAATCAGGAGTACGATAAAAGTGTAGAAGCCTTTAAGAATTCATTGCGTTTAGATCCTGAAAACTTCGATACTAAGAAGAACTTGTCAATGGCCATGCGTCAAATGCAAATCCAGCAGCAACAACAACAGCAACAGGAGAGTGATGATCAAGAAAACCAGGATCAAGAGCAACAGCAGCAGCAACAAGAGCAAGAACAAAAAGAGAATCAGGAACAACAAGAGGATCAGCAAGAACAAGAAGAGAGTGAAAGCGAAGAAAATCAAGATCCAAAAGAAGGAGAACAACCTTCTGAACCGATGGAGGAAAAAGATTTAAACAAGGAAGAAGCAAAACGTTTGTTGGAGATTATGGAAGAAGAAGAGAAAAAAGTGCAAGAGAAAATGCGAAAGGCAAAAGGCAAGAAGAGTAAGTCGGCGAAGGATTGGTAGTTAGATTCAACGATTACCTTCCTCACGATTTTGTTAAACGTACCTAAATCAATAAATTATGAAAAAAGGACTCTTAACGATGACACTAGTTCTCTGTTCTGCATTTATATTGCTAGGGCAGGATGCTGTTTTTAGTGCTAAGGTGAACATGGATTCCGTGTTAATTGGAAATTATATAGAAGTTACTTTCAAAGTGGAGAATGTATCTAATGCCAAAATTGAAGCCCCTAACTTTAGAGGATTCAAGGTGGTAGGTGGACCGAACTATTCTTCCAGTATGCAAGTAATCAATGGCGACATGACACAGAGTGTATCGAATACCTACTGGTTGGAGCCAACGGAAGTAGGGCAGTATTTTATAGAACCCGCTTCTGTAAGCAATGGAGAAGAATTGTTAGAAACACCTCCTATTGAAATTAACGTATATCATAATCCGGATAATATTGTGCAAAATGCACCACAGCAGCAACAAGATGATTTTTGGTTTTCCTGGCCGGATAGAAAAGCAACACCAAAGAAAAAAAAGAAAGTTAAGAAAAAACGAAAGACATATCGTTTGTAATATTAGATCATGAAAGTATTCTTATCCTCTCTCTTTGTCCTGTTCTCCCTCTGCGCTTTTGCGCAAAATGGTCCCGTGACCTTTAAGGCTTCTACCAATGCAAAACAAATTGTTATTGGGAGTTACTTTGAAGTTTCTTATACCTTGACCAATGCGAGAGGAGAAAGTTTTAAAGCTCCTCGGTTTGATGGTTTTACTTTGCTAAGTGGTCCCAATCGCTCCATTAGTACCAGTTCTGTTAATGGACGTTATACGAGTGAAGTAACTTACTCTTATACCCTGCAACCAAAGAAAACAGGAAATTACTCCTTAAGAGGAGCGACAATAGTTATCGATGGAAAAACGATGACTTCTAATGCCGTTCGAATACAAGTACTTAAAGGAAAGAAGGGGGCTTCTTCTCAGGCAGACTTGCAAGATAGAATAGCAAAAGAAGTCTACATACGAGCAGTACCTAGCACTTCCGATGCCTATATTGGACAACAGATACTGTTGGATTATAAAATTTACACTACGCTGGATATTGATACCTACAATCTTATTGCTGAATCTGATTACGATGGGTTTTTTATGCAAGATATCAGAAGAGTAGATGGTTCAACTTCTAGAGAGGTCATTGATGGCGTAGAGTTTAGTACAAAAATTTTAAAAAGAGTGGCGTTGTTTCCTCAACAAGCTGGAGCTATAGCAATAGATCCGATGGAAATGCGACTTGCTATTGTTAGAGAGGAAGATAAAAACCGGAGACGTGGTTTTTTTCAAAGAAGAAACACGATTCCTGTGGTGGTGAAAACGCCGGAGTTGAAAATTAATGTTCGCCCTTTGCCTGAAGGAGCACCAGCCACTTTCTCTGGGGCAGTTGGCAAATATCATATGAGCGTAGCTGCTTCTCGTAACAATTTAACTACGGATGAGTCAATTACTTTGCGAATGAACATTTCTGGAGATGGAGATGTGAAGCAAGTACAAGCACCGCCAATTTTGATTGATAACGTAGAAGTGTACGAACCAAGAGTAATCAATGAAAATTCTGAAGAGCGAAACAGTAGCATTCTTTCAGAAAAAGTGATAGAATATTTACTGTTGCCGAAAAAAGCAGGCCGATATAATATCGCTCCCGCCTTTACTTATTTTGATACAGATAGCTTGAAATACATGACTTTAAAGGGCTCTGATAATATTTTTGATGTAAAGAAAGGGGTGACGAGAAAGCCAACGATTGTACAAGAGGAAGAAGATCCGCTGGCCAATGCTGAAATTAAGCCTTTGAAAACAGATTCAAAATTCAGTAGAAAAGGTAGTTCTTTTTTCGCATCCGTTCCTTATTGGCTTCTGATGTTTTTGCCTATCTGTTTATTCGGAGCTGCTTTGGCTTGGCGCCAAAAAGAATTGCGGGAAAGCAATGTTGATCAATCTTTGCTACGTAGACAAAGAGCAGCTAAAATGGCGACCAAACAGCTAACCACGGCCAAACAGTTTTTAGATAATAAAAATAGTCTGTCCTTTTATAACGAAGTGTCCCATGCTTCATTAGGATACATTTCTGACAAACTCAATATGGAAAATGCTGACTTGAGCAAACATAATATTGAAGAAAAACTACAAGAACTCAAAGTACCTGCTGAGCGAATTACTCCTTTTATCGATATGCTAAAAATCTGCGAACGCGCGCTTTATGGAGGAATGGATAATGAAGCTGCGATGCAAGAGACTTATGATAAAGCCGCTGGAATTATTGGAGGTATTGAAGAGACTATTTTGAATTTCGAATAGCATTCTATTATCAAATTCAAATGATTTCAGGAAGCAGCTTTAATTAAATGAGGGTTATTTATTTAGTGACCTATAATTGATTTTTAGGTCTTTATAAATATAGATTGGCTAAACAAGGGAATTTGATTCGTATAATTCTATCATTGGAAAAGGCCTCATCTAGCTAATTTTAACTATATTTCGACTTTGAAATCCAAGAAATAACACTAAGTAACCTCCTTAATGGATAAGCCTTTACCCATAAAAACTAGTCCTTCCGCTACCGTTGACCTCGGAACAGCTATTCCTGCATTTAAAAATTTGGTAGCACGTCTGATTCGTGAATCCTGGGAAGCAGAGGAAGCTCGAACTCACTTCCAATTATTAGCAGATGGAATGAAAAAGATGCTGCCAGAGCTATCTGCAATCGGAGATGCTGCCGCTCATGCCGTAAGTCACTCCTCAAAAGATTTTACGCCTTGGTTTATCACATTTGACTGGATGAATAATGCAAAGTCCTTCTTATTGTTATGGCGGGATATTTTATTCCAAGAGCAACGAGCTTGGTTGAAGGTTTCATCAGGTGAAGTGTCTCTGGAGAAATTTTCGGCATTGCGATATGCCACTAAGCAGTCTATTACAGATGCTTTTTCTACCTTATTTATTGATTTAGAATCGGCAGTATCTCACCCTTTGAATAATGCTAAGCAGTTGGAGAAGTGGAGGTTGCAAGACATGCCTTGGTCGATTTATAAAACACAGTTAGATCAGTTTCCAGAGCAGGCAGAAAGCTTGATTCATCAATCGGAGATGTTGTGGAATACCTCTGGAACATTTGTTTTAGTAGCGAGTCATTTTAAAGAAGTATATGATTTTTGGTTGAACCAAATTTCAGATTTAAAAAATGCCTTGCAAAATACCATCGGACAGTTGGAGAAGGGAGAAACTATAAATACAGAATGGCTATCGGAAGAGCTGGAAAAAACCGATGACCTTTGGGAGAAACCAGATAATTCAGAAGTATTTCACGCACACTTGGATGATTACATTTCAAGGCTTCCGGAGAAAGAAAGAATTTTTGCAGATGCAAATGGAGGAGTATTGTTATATAAAGAATTGAATTTACGGTCAGAGGTACGTGCTTGGCTGGAGTCTGAACTGTTGACCGAAATTTACGAACTCTTTATGATTCGGGATGGCATCACCAATAAGATGCACCTGAATATGGTCAGCGTTAAAAATTTATTACTGCTGGATGAAGAAGGTCAGCCACTTTCTGATAGGGAAGCCATTGTGCAGGTACTTACCAACTTTCTAAAAAGCCTCAACCGCTCAGAAGAACGAACGATCCAACTCAAGAATGTTTCAGTCGAAAAAATAAAAAGAGATTTTACCCTTACTAATATCTATAAAGACGATTTTCTGGCACGCCCCTTACAATACACCATCAGTCAATACCGGGATTCTGCTCGTTGGATGGAAATTCGAAATTGGATAAAAAAACAGGGTGCACGCGTAAATCAATTACAACGAAATGTCCTAGCGGAAGAAGCACTTAGTATATCGGAAAGAATTGTAAGAGTTGTCAATAGTCGACGTCCAGAAATAGAGAACAGTCACTATACCAATATGTTTTTAACAAAAGGATGGATTGGAGATTCCTTTGTAGTAGGGCGTGAATCCGAGTTGGAACGAATGAGGGCTATGATTGAGAATTGGAAAATGGGATTTCGTGGCGCTGTGATGTTAACAGGAAAACGTTTTTCTGGGAAAACACTATTTGGCGAATTAATAGACCAACGATTTTTTGCTAGCAAGGCCATTAAATTGATGCCTTACACCCGCTGTATTTTGCCGGGGAAAAAGAAGCGTCATTTAGATGTTACTTGCGATTTGAATGCGGCTTTGCAATTTGTGGCGCGTTTTAGTAAGGAGGAAAAAGCAATGGTATGGGTTGATGATTTGGAGCATTGGCGTAGTGATAAGAATTCTTTAGCAGAGAATGTAAGCGACCTGTTATCTTTTATTGATAATTATTCTGATCGTCTGTTTTTTGTAGTAGGTATGAGCAATTGGTTGAAGGCGCAACTTTCTACGGCCTTTGATATTGATAAGGTTTTCCAAAGCGAAATCAACCTGGGATATATGAGTGCTTCTAAAATTAGAGAAGCCATTCTGGTTAGACATAGCGCAACACATACGGTTTTGTTTAATGAAGGAAATGAAGAAATGACGGGTTCACAACTAACAAGAATCATAAATCGAATCAACCAGATATCTGAAGGTAATATTGGAGAAGCGTTACAGCGCTGGGCATATACTGTAGAAAAAATTGATGAGGAACAAGTTCGCTTACCTAGAACATCTTATCATGCCTTGCCCCCCTTTTTAAGTACGGATGCCGCTTTATTGTTGCAATCGATTATGATGGAGAAGAAGAGCAGTGAAAAATATTTACGAAAACTGTTTGGTCCAGCTTACGCCAAAACCTATGAAGTGACTTTGAAGCGAATGCTCAACCTTGGTATTCTGGAGAAAACACAAGGCCGCGAAATTAAAGTCAATCGTTACCTTTCTAATGAAATTGGAAAGTTACTGTCTCAAAAAATAGCTTTCCAATATACCCATCAAGCTAATACTAAAAAACAAGTTCGAATATGAGATTGGAAGAATTTACCCTTAGTTGGAGTTTTTGGTTTTTTGCCTTGCTGGCTGTTATAGTATTGTATTTCGTATTACGATTGTTAGCAAATGTATTGGATCGGGTAAACGTGCTAGGTAACCGACAAAGGCCGGTTCTAGATGTGCTAAATGTAGCCTTGCGATTATATGAGCCAGCGGCTGTTTTATTTTTATTAGTAGGCTTTATATTTATTAATCCGTTTATTCATGGATTGTTGGTTTCCTTTGTATTTGCTTTGGCTTTTTATCCGGTTAAAAATTATGTAAACGGACGATTGTTTTTGCTGGCGCATCAACTACAAGAAGGTCAAAGAATCCAGGTCAATGAAATGAGCGGAATTATTAGGGACTTAGGCCGTTTGGGGGTCTCCTTACAAACGCCGGAAGGACTTCGATTTATAAATTATACCACTTTATTATCTGATGGCTACTTATTGTTAAAAGGAGAGAAAATTGGGCGATTGCATCAATTGTCTATTTCGTCAGATACAGATAATTCGGAACTGACGGTTTCTTCTTTGAATAATCGCTTGTTTTCTTGTCCGTATATTGACTGGTCTTTGAAACCGGAGATTAAAGTGGATGGGGAAAAGGAGGGTGGTTTGTTGGCTCAGGTGTTGGTTCGGGAGGATGGGCATTTGGGGGCTTTGGTGGAGTTAGTTCGAGAGTGGGGCTTTCGTTGTGTTGTCTTGGGCTAGGCCCTTCACGCGCCGGCCTCCCCGGATAGAAATTAGAGGCGACATTGTCGCCTCTAATTTCTATCCGGGGTAAATGGTGGTTTGACTCTTCCAGAGTCTTGCGTGTGAGATGCACTAATTGCGTCGAGTTTCTTTGAGAAAAATAAATAAATAAGAAAAATACATACATGGAAATTTTATCGTCTTACAACATTATTATCGCGTCGAGCATTATTTTGATTCTTTCCTTTTCTTTTGGAGAGATTTCTAAGAAGACGAATATTCCCTCTGTTTTGATGCTGATTGTTTTGGGGATTGTATTGAAGTTTGGGATAGATGCCGCAGGGGGAGCAGA
>CAZDTI010000035.1:0-33342 GCA_964508085.1 uncultured Saprospiraceae bacterium
CAGAATGGCTAAATAAAACAATCCTTAGACCATCTGTGATCTATGGAAAATATGACCCTACGGATAGACTTTATTTCTGGTTGAAAAAAATACGAGGAGCGTCAAAAGTGATCTTACCAAATAACGGAGCCTTTAAACTGTCTTTAACCTTTTCGGATGATCTTGTGCAAATAATACGGTCTATATTACGCGGAAAAATTAACGGCGGCATTTACAATTGTAGTACTCATCCACCTATGGCGATCAAAGAAATGATGGATATTATTAAAGGCGTTTTGAAAAGTAACTGCGAATTTATTGACATTGACATTCAAGCATTAAGAACGGCAGGGATCAGATATCCTTTATTTTTTGGTAAAACTTTGATGATTGACAATTCAAAACTTAGTCAGTCCGTTGGATTAACATTCACTCCATTTAAGGAGTCTATTGAATCAACGGTGAGTTATTATAAAGGAACAAATTGGAAAAAATGTATAATAGAAGTTGATGAGGAATTGGAGCAGCCTTTTTTAAATGACACCTAATTCCTTTTCATCATGACAATTAAAAGATTAAAGCAAAACACTAAACTACAGCAACAATGACAACCCTTTCGGCAACTTTCCCCCTTTCGGCAACTTTCCATCTCACACACCATTGCAACCTCCGGTGTACATATTGTTATACTGGCGAAAAATTACCCTTGGCTATGAGCCATGATACCATTGATCAGTCAATTTTATTTATAGAAAAGGAAATGGAAAATCTGGGTACAACTAAACTTCACATTACTTTTTTTGGTGGAGAACCTCTAATTGAGTCAGAAAAAATATTTTATATTATTGAGGCTTTTAGCTTCATTGAGCATATTCAGGTTTCCTACAGAATGAGCACCAATGGTACTTTGTTAAGTGCTGAGTTAATGCAAAAATTGTATAATCATGGTGTATTCGTATCGCTTAGTGTTGATGGTCATCCCGATGTTCATGATGCACACCGATTAGATGCGGGTGGAAAACCCACCTCTCTTAAGGTAAAAAAGGCAGCTGAAATGATGTTACGATATAATCAAGACAATTACTACAAGAAGAGTACAATTTGAAAAATGGAATGACTAAAGATTTGTTTGATCAGCAAAGAAAGGAACTTCAAGAGTTATCAGCTAAATACCCATGGAAGACGATGAAGGAATTACCTGAGGTGGAAAAAGATTCACTATACAAGATACAGCAACAAGAGCGAAAAATAATAAACGAAAAGTATAAGGCTATGGAGCAATTGACAGAAGAGGAAAAAGCCGCCTTTGATTTGCGATTCAAAGACGTGAAAAAACGAATGATTGCCCAGCGTAAAGCAAATCAAGAGGAGGCAAAGATGAAAACTTTGCGGAAGCTGGAAGAGGAGGTCAAAATTTATATTAAGTGGGCGAAGTCGCAGATGGGTGGATAACTACAGTAAGCAACTATACAAAACAAAAGAAATAAAACATGATCACACGCGACTATAAGCTTTCCTTATTTGTATTATTATTAATAGTAATTTCAAACCAAGTAATTGCAAATCCCATCAACGATGAATTATGCGATGCCACCACTATTCCTTCTGATGGTAGTTGCTTTCAGGGAACCACCGTAGATGCAACACCTGATTATGACTGGGGTTCTTTTACTTGTTCAAACATAGACGAATCTACTGTATATTTCGAAACTACAATTGCGACAAATACAAATTCAATCACTATTGATATAAATAATTTTATTGGAAATATAGCTGTCTCCCTTTGGACAGTTGATATAGATTGCAACAATGATCCTACGCATTTGGATTCTTACTGTGGCAACAGTAGTGGTTTTCCAATCACCTTATTCAGCATTGAAGGAAATTTAGATTATTACATCCAAGTGGCCACAGCAGTTAATCAGGAATCTTCTTTTGAAATTTGCGTTACTGAAAATCACCCTCCCACTAATTGTGCTACCAATGACTTTTGTTCGCAAGCAGAAGCGATCTCTATTACAACTGGCCAAGACTGCACCAATAGTTTGACCGGTTGTAACTTTGGAGCTGCTCCTTCTAGTTTCTGTTTCCCCCAGAATGGAGTAGTTTGGTATTCTTTTCAGTCAGATTCACAAGCCAACTTATTAAATTTATATGTAGAAAGTACACAAGTCGAAAATCCAAATATTGCTTTGTTTCGTGGTGATTGTATGGACTTGATTCCAATTTCGGACTGCCATGGTGGGTCCAATGGAAGAGTTAGCTTAATCAATTACCCAATAGAGGCGAACACGCTCTATCACATTGCAGTCGGGAATGGATACGGTGCAGGTGGAGTGTTTGAGGTCTGTGGTTTTAGTTCTCCAGACGAAAGTTTTTGTGTAACCGAATCTAGGGTCTACGTTCAACCAGGCTCCCCCAACATGGGTTCCGCCGATACTGGTCCTTTCAAACCTGGAGAAAAGGTGGAACTTTGTTTTGAGGTTACTAATTTTATTGCAAGCCCTCCGGGATCTGGCAATAATTGTCAATGGCTCCATGGAATAATTCCTGTTTTCGGGAAAGGATGGGATACTTCTAGTTTCGACCTTTCCGCAAACTTACCTCCGGCGCTCTATGGAGGAGGATGGGACTGGTTTGAAAACGAAATTACTTATAATCATCAAGGCAGTATTCTTACTGTTGATGATATAGATGGAGATGGAGTAGATGACATTTGTCATAATTTAGATCCCCAATGTCCCAATACGGGAATCAGTTTTGGAGGGATATTACCTCCTGGTTGGTTTTTCACTGCTGAAATGGCTTCTGGTCCAAACTCTGGCTTCGGAGACGGAAATTGTTGCAATTGCGTGATGGGCCCCTGGACTTTCTGTTTTGAAGCAACAACTCTATCTTTTCCTGAATGTGAAGCTGATTCTTCCTCTCTCGATTGCTCCGTTAGGATGTTTACATTAGCCGATGGAGAAACCGGGAGTTGGGCTGGAAGCCCTTCTGTTTGTGAAGCAGATATACCAGCTACCTTCACCGCTTCCTTGAATTGTTCGGACCTTATTGCTCCTCCCACTTACCTTGAAACGGAAGTCTGTAATGGGGAGTTGTTCTCTTTGGACTTCTCTTCAAACAATCCTTTAGAGCATTATTTTGTTTGGGATGTTGAAGCTAACAACTATGAGGCTACATCGGGCTATGGGCAAATCATGAATCAGCGCTTAATAAATGAAACGACTGAAGAGATAGTAATAAATATAAGTGTATTTGCTGTAGAAAAAGAAAGTGGTTTTCAAAGTGTACCAGTCGTAATGCCTATTACAGTTTTACCAAAAGTAGTTAGTGAAATCATGGACTTGAGTGATCCCATTTGTCCCGGTGCCTGTATAGATTTGATAAGTAGTGCTACTGGTGGAAGTGGGCTTTTTGTAGATTTTAGTTGGAATAATAATTTACCAAATGGACAAACCAGTAACGATTGTCCAACCAACAATACGAGCTATGCAGTAACCATAACTGACGATAAGGGCTGCTTTGATTCGGATACTTTAGAAGTCTTAATAGACTTTACTTATCAGGACTCTTTCTTTGTGTTCCAAGGTTCTTGCGATCCTAGCGAAGTTGGTATCATAGTAGAGAACTATCAAAACGTTCTTGGTTGCGATTCTATTGTTACAACTACTACCTCTCTTATGCCAAGCGATACCAGCTATTTAGAAGGTTCAACCTGTGATGAAAACGAAGTAGGTGTTTTCATAAACATCTTAATGAATCAGAATCTTTGCGATAGCATTGTTATAGAAACCATTAACTTAGATTTAATTCCAGCAATACCGGAAGCACCACAAGATATTGTCATTCTCGAAAACGAACCTCCTTTTGAGCTATCTATTAATGCAATTCCTAATGCTACAGCGTATCTTTGGACCGTTCCTGTAGGAGTTCAAATTTTATCTGGACAATCTTCTACTTCCATTACAGTAGACTGGGGAACTATCGACGGTCTTGTTTGTGTATCTTCCATAAATGAATGCGGCAGTAGTGAAGCAGATTGTTCTTCCATTAGTATTGATTTTGAGAATAGCCAGAGTGACCTTAAGGAAGCTGTTTTTTCTATTTACCCTTCTCCGGCTGAGGAATATATCAATATCATTTTTAGAGATAAGGATAGCTATGAATTATCTATGTTTGATGGCTTGGGAAGCCTTGTTTTAGAACAGATTTCTTATAGAGAACAAGCGGCCTTGTTTGTAGGCGATTTAGCTGCAGGGGTTTATTGGTTGAAGATTTCTAAAGGCAGAGAGATTTTCTCGAAAAAAGTGTATGTGAAATAAAGCGGAATTTGTACTCTATAGTAGCTGTAAACAAATTCCAACTACTCTCTGCGCTACAATTTGGTACTGTACAAAAAAGGGTAGAAAAAAGCCACGCCCAAAACGCGAACTATTTTCTACCCTTTCATTTTCTCATCGGAAAGAAAGCCCGAAAGCCCACCTAATCCATCTTCGCAAAAGCCTTCAACAACTTCCCATGATTATAAATCGCAGAAAACCAAGTTGGTTGGCTGTGATAGGGCAAGTTAAATTCAGCGGCTGTTTCCTTTACAATTTTAGAAATGTCTTTATAGTGAATATGGCAAACTCGTGGGAACAAATGGTGTTCGATTTGATAGTTCAAACCACCAACAAACCAAGAGAAATAAGTTGATTTGTGAGAGAAGTTTGCCGTAGTTGTAATTTGATGTACAGCCCAATTATTCTCTACTGTTCCGTGGTCATCTGGCAAAGGATATTCAGAGCTGGGAATTACGTGCGCAGGCTGGAAGATCAAGCTTAACATTAGACCCGCCACAAAGTGCATCGAAAGGAAAGAAATCAAAACTACCATTGTTGAAACGGGAGCAAATAATAAAGGCAAAACCAAAGCATACAAATAGTATCCTATTTTTGTTACCAATAGCTCCACCAATAACAAGTTGTATGCTTTTTTGTCTTTAACTAATCCGCGCTCATTAAACTCTTTGAGTTGACGGAATTCTTTAGCTGTAATCCAAGAAATAGTCATTAAACCATATAAGAACCAAGCATAATAGTGTTGGTACGAGTGCATTGACTTCTTTTCAGCGTGAGGCGAAAATCGTAAAATCTTTGTTCGACTGATATCTTCATCGTAGCCATGAATGTTGGTGTAAGTGTGGTGTAGCATGTTGTGTTGGATATTCCAAAAAGCAGCACAACCACCTCCAGCAAAATTCAAAGAGTAAGCAAGAACTTTGTTTACAGTAGCATTGGAAGAATAAGCGCCATGGCCTGCATCATGCATGACAGAGAGTCCGATTCCGGATAAACCAAGCCCCATAACTACCCATAGTGCCCAATAGGCCCAAGGTCCGCCCGTTACAAAAAAGCTGGCGACAAAAGGCGTAAAATAAAGCGCTAACATGAAAATGGTCTTCACAATCATTCTGGAATCCCCATGTCGGCTTATTTTCTTTTCTTCGAAGTGAGCGGTTACTCTACGTCGTAGCGTATTGTAAAAATCATTGGTAGAGCCCTTAGCGAATTTCACCTTAATGGGCGTCATAGATTTGGTGGATGTAGTCATAGATATATGTGTAATAGATAGTTAGTGTATTGCAATGTAAGGCTATTATTTCCTTGGAAATAAAAAATATATTCAAGTAGTCAAGTGGAATGGGGTATGAAAATGAATACAAAGCTTTCTTCGCTCTCTGGTATATTCGTTGTTTTCAAAAAGAATGAGGGTAGTCTTCTATTTAGCTACCAAAGGGTAGAATTTTTGGTGAAGATACACAAATACGCCGGAAGGAGGACGAATTGAACAAAAAAAGCATATTATCCGACTCTTGTTTAAACTCTTTTTAATATGTTCTAGTATGTATTAACAAAAGCTTAAAGCAATGACTTTCTTAACTATTAACTGTACCTTTGCGCCGCTTATCGAGGAGGAGCCAGCGGTATGGATTCATCTCATAGTAAGTGGTGCCCGAAATTTTTCGGGAAATATATTATAGAAAATTACATAGATGAATCAATTTCAGGAGTTGGGCTTATCAGAAGGGCTCGTCAAAACAATTACGGAAATGGGCTTCGAAAAGCCTACTCCAATTCAAGAGAAAGCTATTCCAATCTGTTTGGAAAATGAAAAAGACCTTGTTGGTCTGGCGCAAACTGGTACCGGTAAAACGGCTGCCTTCGGACTTCCACTTATCGAATTAATAGAAATCGGGGAGCGATATACACAGGCCTTGGTAGTAGCTCCAACCAGAGAGCTTTGCTTACAAATTACTAAAGAGCTAGGACTCTTTTCTAAGCATCTGCCGAAGCTATATGTCGTACCCGTTTATGGAGGTGCTGATATTATGAAACAAATTAAAGACATTCGAAGAGGTGCACATATTATTGTAGCTACTCCAGGTCGTTTGCGAGATTTGATCCGAAGAAGAGCCGTCGATATTTCAAAGATCAATCACGTGATCCTGGATGAAGCCGATGAGATGCTAAACATGGGTTTCAAAGAAGAGATCGACGATATTCTTTCTAACACTTCCGACGATAAATTAACCTGGCTTTTTTCTGCTACAATGCCTGCGGAGGTTCGACGTATTTCAAAAGAATACATGAGTAACCCTGCAGAGGTGAGTGTTCGAGGAGAACAGATTACCAATAAAAACATAGAGCATCAAATTGTGAAGGTCTACCCTTCTGCTCGATTTGAAACTTTGAAACGTTTTCTAGATTATGACCGAGAAACTTTTGGTTTAGTCTTTTGTCGTACCAGAAGAGAATGTAAGGAGCTTGTTGAAAACTTAGGTAAAGATGGCTACAATGCTGATGCACTCCACGGTGATTTAAGCCAAGCGCAGCGTGACCAAGTAATGAAGCGCTTCCGCTCTAAACGTTTACAGGTTTTGATTGCAACCGATGTTGCCGCCCGTGGTTTGGATGTTCAGGATATCACTCACGTTTTCCATTTCAATATTCCAGATGATTATGAGGTGTATACACACCGATCAGGACGTACTGCTCGTGCAGGTAAAAAAGGGAAGTCCATCATTTTGATGCATCCAAATGATGACAGAATCTTACGCGCAGTGGAAAGAAAGAATAAGATTCAATTCTCGGAAGCACACATTCCAACTGGTGAAGAAATTTGTGAGTTACAAGTACTCAACTATGTCCGCCGATTGAGGGATGCCACCGTCAGCCCTGAAGTAGAACCTTTTATGGAAAGAATTGGTGCGGAGTTGTCAGAACTAAGTAAGGAGGAAATTATAGAAAAAATTGCTGCACTTTCTTTCAATCGATTCCTCGAAAAATACCGTTTTGCTCCTGACCTTAACCAACGTAAGAAAGTTCGTCGAGAACAGTCGGATAGAAATGCCAAAATGCACAGCTTATACATCAATATTGGTGCTATGGATATCGAGAACAAAGGACAATTGCTGGGTATGATATGCAAGCAGTCAGGAATCACCGGTTCTCAAGTTGGAAAGATTAGCCTTAACAGAACGCACACGTATTTTGATGTTGAAGCGAATGTTGCAGAACAGGTTAAGGATAGTTTTGAAAACATGACGCGCTCAGGAAGAGAAATTCGGGTAAATGATGGCGAAGGTGGTGGCAAGAGAAAAGGTGGATTTGGGAAGAAGAAAAGAAAGAAATTTGGAGATGCTTCATTCGGGAAAGGTGGTGGAAGACGAGGTGGATTTAAGAAGAAGCGGAAGTATTGAAAGGATTGAGGATTGAGGATTGAGGATTGAGGATTAAAAATTAAGGATTAGTTGTATGTACTGATTCGTGGAGTGTAGCCGCAACAGCTTTTAGAGAAACGTTACTTTACTTTGTAATGATTAATTAGGGGTGTTGTGGTTACGCTTAATTGTACCAGTTAGAAATCACTATTCAACCAACTTCGATGAAAAATAAATCTTTTGCCTCTCTTTGTGTGAAAGAACAGGCAGACACTCGAACCACTAAGCCGCATCAATTGCCCATTTATGCGACTTCTTCTTTTGAATTTGAAAACATTAATCAAGGTATAGATATTTTCACCGGTAAGGCGGAGGGTCATGTTTATGGTCGCTATGGAAACCCTACTATTGAAACAGTGGCTAATAAAATAGCATTGTTAGAAACTTATGGATTGGACATGGAAGCTAAGGCGATTATGTTTAGCTCTGGAATGTCGGCAATTTCTACTTTGTTGATGGCTGTTCTGAAAAGTGGGGATAAGGTGCTGACTCAGGGAAATCTATATGGAGGAACTACTGAGCTTTTGCTAAAAATTCTGGGGCCGCTTGGCATCGAAACGGTCATGACGAATTTGCAAGACTTAGACAATGTAGAATCATTGTTGAAAAATGACCCTGCAATTAAACTGGTTTATTTTGAAACGCCCGCTAATCCTACCTTAGCTTGTGTCGATATAGAAGGCATTGCTGGATTGGCTAAGAAATACGAAACCTTTTCCGTTATAGACAGTACTTTTTGCACACCTTACATTCAGCAACCGCTTAAGTATGGAATTGACTTTGTGATTCATTCCAGCACCAAATACCTTAATGGTCATGGGAATAGTATCTCTGGAGTTGTCATAGGAAGAGATCTTGATTTGATGAATGGTAGGATATTGAAAGCAATGCGTCTTACAGGTACTAATTGTAATCCATGGGATGCTTGGCTCACCAATAATGGTTTGAAAACATTGGCTTTACGTATGGATCAGCATTGCAAAAACGCCATGGCAATAGCGGAGTATTTGGAAAAGCACCCTAAGATTCTTCGAGTCAATTACAACGGGCTTCCCTCCCACCCTGATCATGCAATAGCGAAAAAACAGATGTCTGCTTTTGGTGGCATGCTTAGTTTTGAATTGAAAGGTGGCCTCGATGCAGGCATTAAATTTATGAACAATATTGAGTTTTGTTCATTGGCTCCTACACTTGGCGATGTGGATACCTTGATTCTTCATCCGGCTTCTAGTTCTCATATTAATGTAGATAAAGAAGTTCGGGAACGAAATGGAATTACGGATGGTCTGATTCGGTTGTCTGTTGGTATTGAGGGCGTTGAGGACTTGATTGCGGATATGGAGCGGGGGTTTGGGGAATGAAGAACCGCGAAGAGCGCTAAGGACGCAAAGGTTTCGCTAAGGATTTTTAAGTGACTTGCGTGGTGGGTACTTGTTCTTGAAGGCCAATATTAAAAGCGAACCAATATTAAAGGGAGAGTCTTCATTTTTTGGTGAACGCAAAGTTCGCTAAGCACGCAAAGTCTTCAATATTAAGTTGTTATGTTTTACGCTTTCCGTTTGGAAACCATTTATTGAACATTTCCATTAAAGGTGATATATTCCTACTTTTATTTGACACAAATCTTCCTTCTACAAGAAAGTCAATTTACTATATTAGGAAATTCGCTCAGATCGCTATCTCGCGTATCAGCACGTCCCACAATTTTTAATTCTTAATTTTTAATCCTAAATTCTTAACCCTCAATTTTCAATTAAAAAACTATGAAACCTCTCGCCGAGCGTATGCGTCCAACCTCTTTGGAGAATTACATTGGCCAACAACACCTCGTTGGGCCAGGCGCAGTGTTACGACAAGCTATTGACTCTGGTCGAATTCCTTCTTTTATTTTATGGGGTCCTCCTGGTGTTGGTAAAACTACTTTGGCTGGTATTATTGCTGCAACATTGGAACGTCCTTTCCATGCTTTAAGCGCCATCAACTCTGGAGTGAAAGACATTAGAGATACCATCGCCAAAGCTAAGAATCAGCAATTTTTTAATAGAGCTAATCCAGTTTTGTTTATTGATGAAATTCATCGCTTTAGCAAATCTCAGCAGGATTCTTTGTTGGGAGCGGTAGAACGCGGTATTGTGACTTTGATTGGAGCTACAACGGAAAACCCTTCTTTTGAGGTCATCTCTGCCTTACTTTCAAGATCGCAGGTTTATATTTTGCAGCCTTTAAAAAAGGAAGAACTCATTCAGATGATAGATACAGCAATGGAGAAGGATGAGTATTTGTCTAAGAAAAACATTACGATTGAAGAATATGATGCGATGCTTCGATTAAGCGGTGGTGATGGTAGAAAACTTTATAACATTCTTGAATTGGTGACTAATTTCCAAGAGGGAGATGAACCAATGGTTATCACTAATGATTTGGTAACAAAACTAATACAACAGAATATTGCGCAATACGATAAATCTGGCGAACAGCATTATGACATCGCTTCTGCTTTAATAAAATCCATTCGGGGCTCTGATCCTAATGCGTCAGTTTATTGGCTGGCAAGAATGATTGAAGGTGGAGAGGATATTAAATTTATAGCAAGACGACTTATTATTTCAGCTTCAGAGGATATCGGCCTGGCAAATCCAAATGCATTGTTATTGGCTACTACTTCTTTTCAGGCGGCTACTGCGGTTGGTCTTCCGGAGGCTCGGATTATTCTTTCTCAGTGTGCGGTTTACTTGGCTACTTCTGCTAAAAGTAACGCAAGCTACATGGCTATCAACAAAGCACAAGCGGAGGTTCGTCAAACTGGTAATCTCCCCGTTCCACTTGCTATTCGTAATGCGCCTACTAAGTTGATGAATGACCTCGATTATGGAAAGGCTTATCAGTATGCACACGACCATGTCGGGAATTTTGTAGACATGGAGTTTTTGCCAGAGGAGATTGTTGGTCGGGCGTTTTATGATCCGGGGAAAAATCCGACGGAGGATCGGATCCGGACGAATTTGAAGGGGAAATGGGGGGAGAAATATGGGTATTGAAACCTCCAACGCATTTACCCCGAGAATTATCTCAGGGTAAATGATCGTTTGACTTCTACTTATTTCTTCTTGGGAGTCTTCATTTTTTGGTGAACGCAAAGTTCGCTAAGCACGCAAAGTCCTCAATACTAAGCTATTATATTTTACGCTTTCAATTTGGACACCATCTATTGAAGATCCTCTTTCTTCTTGGGACAATATAAAAAAGGGCTAATCAGCTTTCTCAACTTCAACCCTTTCCGGCGCTACCCAATTCACCTCCTCATTCTCATAATACAAATAAGCACTTGAAGCTGGCCCTAAATAACGTCCAGGAATATCTGCTTTTAGATCCAAATTAATTCCCTTCTCCTCTCCTATCTCCAATTCATAAAAATAGAAAATTACTTTATTGTCCAACACTTCATAGTAGGCAACTTCCTTTTCCTCTTGTAACTTTTTCAACTGCCAAGGTTGCGGACTTAGGCCAGCTGGAATCCCGACAATTGCGATTGGCGAAGTGACCACCTCTTTCGTTTTGTTGCCGATAGTGGTGGTTAATCGGGTGTTTTGGCCTTGTTTTACTTTCAATAGGGAGAGCTTGGTTTCTAATGCTATCTTAGTTCTAAGACTATTGTTTTCTGGCATCAGTGCAGCATAATCAATTAGTACTTCAAAGGGAATCGGTTGGTCACTTTCTGAAAACCGTACTTCTAGTTTTTGTTTTCCTTTACCTAAGTATTTTTTAAAATCATCAAAGGCTATAGACTTTGTACTTTTACTATTGTAAGCTAACTCTTGAACTAGCTCATCGTTTATATACAGCGCAATCTGCCCTTTTTTCGCTCTTTGATCACTTCGTTCTGCATACGCCAGTACTGCTTTTAGACACAAAACTGTGGCCTGTGTAGAGCCATAGCCCGTTCTTGTTTTTGAATTTGAAATAAACTTTATTCCCCTTATAATAGCCTCATCATATTTTGAATCATCAGCAGCTATAAAGGCAAGCATCGCCAAACTTGTGGTTTCTAAGGCCAAATTCATCCCTTTTGAATTGGTAATGGAATGAGCTTCTCCATGAAACGATCCGTCTTTTTTTCGCTGAGCGGATAAACGCTCCAGCACTATAGTTGCTCTTTTGTCATTAACACTCAACAATGTGTTCGCAATAAGCGATAATAAGTAAGCATCTTTTGATGTTAAAGCCTCCTTGAAACTATTATCAATTTCCTTTTTAATACGATCACCATAACCTGCTGCAGAAACTGCCCAATTAATATATGCATTTCTAATGATTGGTGTGGGCGACCAGGTATGCAGCCCTCTCTTGCCAGGCGACCAACCACCTTTTCCATCTTTTCGATTCAATAACCATTCTACTGTACGGTCAACCATATCTTTGTTAACAGGATATACACGCGCCATATCAGTAAACTGTAAAAGTCCATATGCTGTTAAAGCTTCGTGGGCAGGGTCCTTGCCAAACCATTCGAATCCGCCGCCTTTAACCTCATAGCCAGTCAGACGTTTATAACCCGCTTTCATGTACTCCTCTGATTTCTTAATAAGTGCTCGTTTTTCTTGCCCACCATGGGTTCTTAAATATTGAGCAACCAAAACATTTGGATAGTTTGAACTACTGGTTTGCTCAAAACATCCACTAGGTTGGCGTAGCATTCTTTCACTAGTCGCTAATAAGTCTCCAGCGATATTAGGATGAGCCAACAACTGTGTTTTCATACTTCCTTCTCTAAATTCTTTGACATCCAAGCTAAATTCATTATTGGTATCTGTACCAGTAAATACTTTAGTAATTGGATAGCCATCAGATTGGAAACGAATTAATTGAGAAAACTCATCGGTAAACTGACGGGAGGAAAAAGCAAAGCTAATATTCGCTTGTCGAATAACTCGAAGACTCGAGTTATTGACCACTTTAAAAATAGGGTATATCGTCCTGCTTTCTTTTGGAGCTAAGTTATAGTTGGTTTTCTTTTCAGACTGTAAAATAAGGCAGTCAGGGAGATTCATTTTTAGCTGACCGTTCATGGCTTCTTTTGTATTATTACTAAGAGTTATCGGCACTTTTACTTCATCTCCTTCCAATAAAACAACAGGCATTTTTGCAGTCATGCTGAAGGGCATTTGTACAGAATAAGTATGCGATGACTCTCCTAGCATTCCATTGTTAGAAACTCCTTCTACAGTCGCTTTTAAACTGGTGATATCATCTGAATTCCAAAAGGCAACCGTGGCAAAACCATTTTTGTCCGTTGTCAGATTGGGTTCCCAGAAAATGGTTGATCGAAAATCCGTTCTCCTTTGGATGGGCTTTTTGCTTACATATTTAGGTGCGTAGTATTCGGGGATTTTTCGGAACTCCGTTCTTCGACGACTAATCATATCTCCATAAGAAATTGGGATGACTATTTTGGAAGCGACTTTTTTATTATTTATTCTTGCTGGTTCCCATTTTTTTAGTTTATCAAATACTTTTTTGATTTCCTTATTTAAGTAATAAGAATAACCTCCTCCATTAATTTTAATACCACCAGCTTCCCCTTTTTTATTTACAAAAAATTCTATGGTAACATCGCCAGCATAGTTCTTTCTTTTCCAGAAGACGGAGTTAGCAACCGCCGATAAAAGTTGCTCCATCATTAATTCATTTGCACAATCATAACAATCATTTTCCGATTTCTTAGCATTACATTTCTTATCACTCAATCGAGCCTGATCATCCACAAGCGTGTGAATTTTTGAAGGGCGCTTAACTCTTTTCTTTTGATGGTAGTATCCACCATAATAAGATCCTCGAGAACTATAGTTCACACTCGCAGTACCTCCCCCTATAGTTAACGAACTATTTTCTTCAGGCTCTGATTCTCTATAAAAATAAACAGCCTGCTTCTTCTTGTTTTTAGAAACCCCAACAAATTTCCGCTCCGGCAAACGAGCAACCATACCACCACCGTAACTAGCTGGTATTCCTCCTGT
The DNA here is from genome assembly GCA_964508085.1 of uncultured Saprospiraceae bacterium. GTDB lineage: Bacteria > Bacteroidota > Bacteroidia > Chitinophagales > Saprospiraceae > CALGLS01. The sequence continues at coordinate 13,759 of CAZDTI010000035.1, forward strand.
TATGACTTGCAGCTGCTCTACATCTACTTCTTGTACCGTAGAAGCAGCTACCCGAAAACCATCTACATAAACATCTACCGAACCTGACCTGCTGCCTCTTATAGAGATTGGATCTCCATCATCCATTTGGCTGACACCAGCTGTAGAAGCCGCAATACTTAAAATATTTTTAGAGGGAAACTTTCTAATGTCTTCACTAGTTATGATTCTTCCTTGAGTGGTATTGTCCTGCTGAATCAACGGAACCTTGTAGTCAATGCAAACAATTTCATCGAATTGAACACCTCTACCTCTAACTTTTTCTTTACTGTATTGAGCTGCAACTTCAATGGGTTTTCTCTCGGTCTGAGCTTGCTTTTTGCTTTTTAGAAGTAAGTTCACTTCTCTTTCAATACTTGCCACAGCTGCATTTTCAATGATCACTTTTTGCTTGCTTCCTTTGGGCAAAAACTGTCTGCTTATAAGTATGTTTTCAGAAGGCCAAACCATCACTTTTTCTATCTGACAAGCTGGTAAACCTTTGTATTTAAAGTTTAAGGTATAAGCACCTGGGGTTAATTGTTGAAAGGTATATTCCCCATTGCGATCCGTATAAACCGTCCACTTATTTCCATTGTCATTATAAATATCGACCTTTGCGTTATAAGCTTTCTTATTGGAAGGCAGCAATAGTAATCCGGAGATATTTCCCTTCTTTTTTGCCATTACAATGTGATAGTCACGTTTATATTCAACAATACTTTTACGGATAGTCGGTAGACCTTTGTGAGTCACCTTCATCACAGGCCCAATCTCTCCTATTTCAATATCCTCAAATACAAAATATCCTTCTTGGTTTGTTTTTGTCTTTGCATCACCTCCTTCGATACTTACTTCTGCATCGGCGACCCCTTCATTTTTTCCATCAACCACTCTTCCAGAAATCCAAGATTGCTCTTTCAAGTGCTCAAAAGCGACTAATTCTTCGGATCGAACTTCTTTCCAGTCAAATCGCCTCCATCCTTGAGTCATCAGTAAATGGTCAAGAGCAAGGATGCCTTTTTCTTCTTTTTCGTCGAAATAAAAATCAGGTTCTTCAATCTTTCCTTTTAGCTCAGATTCCAAAAACAACTTCGAAAGAATGTGTCCTTGTTTGTCATCAGCAAAGGTCAACAACTTATCATCTGCAACAGCTAGCGCGAAATTTCCAAAAACAGGTTTTCCGTTATGGTCACTTACCCTAATATCCATTTTGACTTTCTCCCGAGGTAGGTATTGTTTTTTGTTTGTTTTAATCTCAATGTTTAATCGTTTATGTGGATTGATAAAAACAAGACGTTCACAGGCAACGCTTCCTTTTTCATCAAAGAGAGTAATCCGGGTGATTCCCATTGGAAAATCTTTGGTTTTTATGCTTACAATTTCTTCTTTATTGATGACAGCTGCTTTGGCAAACAATACTTTGTCATTAGCTTGTGCGACTAAATGAAAAGATTGAGGGCGAGTTGCCTGAATCTTAACCCGTACACCATTTTTATTTTGCTGTGATATACCCATTTGTATTCCACGCAAAGCCACTTCCGGCAATTCGTAAACGGTGTTAATTCCTTCTGGTTTTGTAATTTTCGCTGTATAAGCGCCTCCGCGTTCTGGCCAAAGTTTAGTCGCTCCCATTCCATTGTGGAAGCTTTTAAAAGTGCAAATTTCTTCTCCTTGCTTATTTAAAATAACGCCTTCAACATCCGCCGGTTTTCCAAATTCATTAAGGGCTTTAAAACCAACGTTGGAAGATAGTCCGGCTACCAAATTTCCACCTTCCGGGAAAAACTGAAGATCAATATTTTTGAAGGTTATTGGGATGGCTCTCGATATAGATTCATTTTGACCTTTATGTGGAATCAGTATTTGAAGTAATCCATCACGAGTTTCTAAGTTGTCTGGCAGGCTGAATTTAACGCTTGCATTTCCGTCAAAATCCGTTGTCATTTTTGTGTTAGCAATCAATTTACCATCCAGAGAAATGAGATAAGAGAAATCTCTGAGTCTTAATCCTTCTCCTTCTAAATCTTTCACTTCCAAATCTGCAATGACTTCATCTCCAGCTCCATATGCTTTTCGATCAAATTCTAATTTCATTTTTAAATTTGGTAAAACAACCCGCTGCACCTGTACCTCCCTTTCGAAAAGAGTCTCCGTGTTTTGCTGCCATTTTGTGTAAGCTTTAATCTTGTAAAGACCGCCTTTATCCGCACTAATTTTGATACCTCCATTCCCTACTCCTTCTTGTGCATTAATAACTTGCTTTTCCATAACTACACCTTTCGGATCAATTAATTCGACATATAGCTTTTCACTAACATTATCTGCACGAAGAGAATTTGCATTTCGAATCCAAGCGCTGTACCAGATGTAATCATTGGGTTGATAAAAATTTCGATCCAATTGGAGGTATACCTTTTCCTCGGAGAAGTGGTTACTGTATTCTTGCAATTGTACCATTAGTTTTTCAACAAAAGGGTGTGAGCTTACATATTTCTCCGTGAAGGAAGAGAATAGCAAGGTGGCTACTCCGAACGTAGCAACGATCTTTAATAGTTTCTTTTTTTCCATAATCATTTTAGTATTACACAAAAAATAATTTAGGCCACTATACACTCCCTCATTTAGCTAAAGCACTCTCCTGAGGTCGTTTAACTTTAACTAAATGAGGGCAGCGGCCTAAGTTAATTTTTCGTTGTTACTTAGCTTGTGCATAAGAGAATTCTTCTTTTGCTTAACTAAGATGCATTATTGACTATGGAAAGGATAGTGGGATTGTGTGGATGAAAGGATTGACTTAGCAAGTGGCAATGAATATGGATACTTTATTCTATAGTTACCTAAAAGCAGGCGTTAGGGTTTTCTATCCATTCAACAAAACAATTGCAAACCCCAATGCGCTGATAAATAGACAGAGCGGTATAAATATCTTCGTATCTGCTTTCGCAAAACTGGTGTTTTTTACTTTTTTGAATAGACCTACATATCTGAACTCTCCAATGCTTCGCAAGAGGAAAACACTAGGAATAAACCAACTGGAGCCCGTTATTATCCATTCGGGAATTGGAAGATTAATAAATTGAGATTGGATTAAGTAGAGCATTGACATAGCTAATAGACCCAATGCCACTATGAGGGTTGCTAAGGGTGGCGCATTTAGCATTCTTTCGCCAGAGGAAGCTGTTGGAATAGCTGCATCTAGTCCCCATACACCACCTTGTACCCAGTAGAAATGTAGCAAGGAAAGAAAGAGAAAGATAAGGGTTAATATTAAGGAAAGCAGGGTTATCATTTTGATTAGGTTTTAATGTTTTTGAGGGCTTCTTATCGTTGAGACAATTCAACGAAATTTTGAAAGCTTTCCGATGAAATATTCAAAATGCTTCGTTCCATTCCAGAGGTTCTGGTAATTTTTGATCTGTGAATTCAATGTGAATGACTCTTCTGTTTTCTTTGTTTTCTGTTCTTTTAGATGCGTGTAAAGCTAATGGTTTCATTAGTAATACCCCTCCTTTTGGCACTTCACAAACAACTTCTTTTTCTAATAATTCACTAATTCCATTTTTTACTTCCATCACTCCATCTTGATGTGAGCCCTCGATAATTCTAAGTGCACCATTTTCTTTTGAGCAATCATCGAGGTGAATTCTGATGGTGAAAATATTTTCGAGAAAGGCACGAGGAGGTTGGACTACGGTTCTACCTTTTAGAACTCTCCAATTTTTGAAACCGGGAAGCTCCGCTTTTCCTTTCACATTTATAGTCAAATCTTGATGCCAATTAACAATCCAGTTGGCGTTTGGTGGTTTGTCGAAGTAAATGGATTTTATAGGTTTTGCCGTTTTGGAGATGCTTTCAATAAGCGCTTTTAATTTAGCATTGAAAAGCACAGGCTTTAATTCCGCATGTATTGAAATAAATTCTCTTAAGCCGAATTGTTCTTGAGGAATATGTAAGGTAATGTATCTGAGGACTTGATCAATTTCACTATCCGTGTAAAGGTCAGGTATAATTTGGTAGCCTTGTTTTGAAAGTTGTGACATAGGATTTAGTATGAAAAATCTTAAGGACCAATTTACCGGATTCTTCGAAGTACACAGGTGAAATCTTTGGACACAAGCTATTGCTTTTTAAAGTCCGGATACAAAAGGTACTTTTTTCGAATTTGCTGAAAGGCGAGTAAATCTGACTTCCAAGAATTGCGAATTTCATCTGCGGTTTTTCCATCCAAGATTTGCTTTCGAAGCGTTTTTCCTCCGGCTAAGATATCAAAAAACAAGTTTTTCATAAAGAAGGATTCTCCCTTGTTTAGCTTGTTATAAAAGTCTATTAACCATTCTAGTCGTATCTCTTGTGTATGATTTCGCAATTCATCAATATTCGGATAAGTGCTGAAATCCAAGCCCTTACACTCCTTATCTTGAAGCTTTGGATGATTGGCACCTGGCTTTGGTACCGGTGTAAAAGTAAATGAATCATCTGGATAATCTGGATGCCCGATCACCTGAAACTGCCTATCTGTTCCTCTTCCAATACTGGCCACAGTGCCTTCGAATAGACAAAGAGATGGATACAAGTAAATGGATCTATCGTTTGGAAGATTGGGAGATGGCTTGATTGGGAGCGAATAAGGAGTTTCGTGTGTATATTGTTGGCAAGGAATTACGGTTAATTTTGTTTTTTGCTGATTTGCCAACCAACCTTCTCCATTTATCATCTGAGCATACTCTCCCACTGTCATTCCATGGACAATTGGGATCGAATGCATTCCAACAAATGATTGATGACTTTTTTGTAAAACAGGACCATCAATGTAATGCCCATTTGGGTTGGGGCGATCAAGCACCAGGAACTCCACTTCGTTTTCAGCGCAAGCTTCCATCACATAGTGCATACTGGAAATATAGGTATAAAAACGAGCCCCTACATCTTGAATGTCAAAAATCAAAACATCGATGCCTTTCAAGTCTTCAACTCTTGGTTTTTTATGGCTTCCATGTAGCGAAATAATTGGTAGACCCGTCTTGGAATCTTTACCATTCTTAATATGTGCTCCAGCATCAGCAGTTCCTCTAAATCCATGCTCCGGAGCAAATATTGATTGTACCGCAACTCCTTTACTCAACAATACATCTACAATTGATTCTTCGCCGATCATAGAAGTTTGATTGACTAACAAAGCAACCTTTTTATCTTTTAACAATGGTAGATAAGCCTCTAATTGCTCAGCTCCCATTTTGATCGGTTTTATTGAAGGTTGATCGACATCACTATTGTTATTTCCACCTTTAGGTGAAGTGTCCTCTGTGGCAACGGGGACAGTCGTTTCTCCAGCGGATTCGTTGTTGCGGTCACATCCAGTTTGGGCGGTGACAGAGAACAATAAAAAAAGGAAAAGAATTTTCAGTTTGAACATAATTTTGTAGTTTCGTGGCGAATCAAAAATAGAACATTGTTCACAGCAGGACAATTTTCCTAACAGAACGCAGAGAGATGAGTTTTCTGGATAATTTATATCTGGACACTCGTTATTCTGCGTTTTTTTGTAGCCTGTTTTGGGTTCAAAAGTATTTATTTAACAAAATGAGTAAAGACAAAATATACGCCATCATAGACATTGAAACCACTGGTGGTCGAGCAAATCGCGATAAGATCACTGAAGTTGCCATCATCCTTCATGATGGGTTACGAGTGCTTGATACCTATGAAACGCTGATCAATCCAGAGCGTAGTATTCCAGCAAATATTACTCAAATTACAAACATCACCAATGAAATGGTGGCTGAGGCCCCGCGCTTTTACGAGGTGGCCAAAGATATTGTAAAAATGACAGAAGGTGCTGTTTTTGTGGCGCATAATGTTCGTTTTGATTATAGTTTTATAAAGGAAGAGTTTAAACGGCTGGGTTTTACCTATACTCGTCGGCAATTATGTACGGTGCGACTGAGCCGGAAGGTCTTCCCTGAAATAAGGCGTTATGGCTTGAGTAATTTGATCAAACATTTTAATTTGACCATTGGTGATAACCGGCACCGCGCCATGGGTGATGCTGCCGCTACTGCAGAGCTCTTCGAAATTATAATGAATGAGTCCATGAACCAGGAGGAGGCTCAGCTTATGGTCAACCTTGGAATCAAAGAATCTCAATTACCTGTCAACATCACCATGTCACGGTTGCATGAACTTCCTGAGGAGGCTGGGGTGTATTATTTTTACAATAAAGAAGGCGACATCGTTTATATTGGCAAAAGCATCAACATTAAAAAACGGGTAATGAGCCATTTTGCAAAGCAGACGGCAAAGGCAAAAAAACTCTATGAGCAAGTTTGGGAAATTCAATATGAGGTAACCGGATCTGAACTTGTAGCCTTATTGTTGGAATCTCAAGAGATAAAAACACATCACCCTATCATAAACAAAGCGCAGCGATCAAGGAGCTACCCTTACGCCATCTATACTTATGAAAATCAAGAAGGCTATTTGTGTTTAAATTTTGCTAAACTGAATAAAAAACAGAAAACCTCCCTCAACGTTATTCAGGAGTATTCTACGGGCATGTCGGCTAAATCTGGTTTAAATAGAATTTTGGAGAGCCATGAACTTTGTCAAACCTTTTGTAACGTAGACAATATAAAACGCCCTTGCTTTTATCATCAGATTCACAAATGTAGCGGTGCTTGTGTTGGGAAGGAATCTCCGGAAGATTATAATGCCCGAGTACAAGAAGCCATCGCAAATATGGATACAGACTTTTCTGAGGATTTTATTATCCTTGACCAAGGACGAAGTCTTACGGAGAAGTCGGTTATTCTTATTGAGAATGGAATTTACCAGGGCTTTGGTTATGCCGACGAGGATGTGCCGCATGAGTCAGTTGACGATTTGAAGGACTTAATTGAACCTTATATGCACAACCCGGATACTTATCGGATTATACGAAGTTATATGGCTGGAAAAAAGGAGGGTTATAAAATTATTAGACTTTGATATTCGTGGCTGATAGGACTTTTGAAATCCAACTTTTGTCATTTGGTTTTATAATGACCGTTTTGAATTCGTATCTCTCTCCTTCCATTTTTACGCCCTCTGAATCATCTACATGCAAATCAATTCCGAATAGGTTTGGATTTTTGGAGGCTGTGCAATTTGCTTTTCTCAGTGCTTTTCTATTCTGTTTTTCATTTATAAATTTTGTGGGATAAAGTCCGTAGGCTAAAAAAGTAGTTCGCATCTTAAGTGGGGATCTGAAAGAAGTCGTGTAAATCCAAATTTCGTGTTTTTCTGCTTTTAGCTTTTGGAATAATTCGATGGTGCCTTTTCTTATTTCTTCTGTTTTTAAGATTCGAGAAATAAGCGTTGGAGATTCAACGGGGAATTCATTGGCATGGGAGATTAAGGTATCGTCAATGTCGAAGGAGATGATCATTTTTTATTGCTTTTGGTGCTTCTTATCAATTGTGTTTTTAATCACTCAGAGAGCGCTGCGCAAATTTGAATTATCATTGTTCAAGAGACTGATTTTAGAACATCTAGTGAAAAGTAGAAATATTTTATTTATTTACCGCCGATTATTACAACTCCATTAATCATTGGATATCAGCTTATTTCATATTAAACTTATAAATCTTTAAAATAAAGTAGTTTTATTTTATGGAATTTTCCTTTTTCTGCAACCTATTAGTAGAAACTTGTTGGATGTATTGGTCGATTTTGACTTGACATCATAGGAAAAGCTATTTGGAGAAGACCAGACAGAAAGCCTTGTTTTTGAATTGAGTTTCTGTGATATCAAAAGAGGTATATTCACTAATCGCTGTGGTGCATGATTCCCTTAAACTTAGAATTGGATAGTCAATCAATAGCTATTTCAGATATACCTAAATTAAACGAACGTTCAAAAAATCCTTGAAAAAGGTGAAAGACATATAACCATGTTAGGTTTAAGCAGCTGATGTAGGGTGGCTGTGCCGTGCATGGTATCGTGAAATCGAGGCGGGCTCGGAAACCCGGCGGTGGCGGTTGGGTTGGGGCCCTCCCTTACCCTTCAAAAGCCACTTCTATATCCTTTTCTAAAACAACACATTAAAAAAGTCAATACTTATACTAAACACTCAAAACTCCTAATAACCAATCCCAACTCAACTCTTCTTAACCTTCTCCTTCCCCTCAGCTTCCTTCTTCTCCCGCTCCTCCTTCTTTGGAAACGTCAAATCCGTACTCGTATAAATCGTCCCATAAGTCAAAACACCAGCCCGCACTTGTGCCATGGCATCTAGCACCTGCTCTTTGGTCAGCTCTTTCAACGGATGAACAAAAGCAACCCAAATGATATCATCAGAAATAGCGTACTTCACATCCAAGGCGGTATGAAAATTTGCTTCCAGACATTTTAACAACTCCTCACTATTCGCTTCCTTTAATTCTTTAACAGGCGAAATAATCCGCATTCGATTATGTCCTTTATCAGTGATACAAAGCAAAGGGACACCGCCGACCCACATTTCCCACTGTCCAGAAGTACCGATGAGTGTATCAGAAACAGAATAAAATAGTTGACCAAGTTGCTCATTATTCATATCCTGAGCAGAAGAGTTGAAGCTAAGAAACAAACAGAGAAGAAAAGTACTTAGTTTTAGTTGCATTATTTTTGGTTTTAGTTATTGAAGTTGGAATCCAAAATAACAATAATTTTGCAAGCGGACAACCCCTTCATAAATCAATAGGGCCATTTGGTTAAGTTCCGGACAGTTGTCCCTTCTCTTTCTAATAAAATGTTCAATAAATGGTATCCAAGTAAAAATTGCAAAACATAACAAGCTTAATATTGAGGACTTTGCGTGCTTAGCGAACTTTGCGCTCACCAAAAAATGAAGACTCTCCTTTCAAATGCAAAATGAGCCACATGAAAGCATATGACTCATTTTAATTTAAATCCACAAATCAAGGGTATGAACCTCAGGGCAAGCCCTGAACCCTTTTTTTCGGGGCAAGCCCCGAGGTATTAGACCTCAACCGCTTTACGAGCTCTTCCTTTTCTCAAAGCCACCCACGGAGTTCGCAAAGCTAGAATAAAAAACTTAATCCACCTTTGTAATCTTCACTGTACCTGATTGATCCGCATCTAAATCTGCATTTCCTTTATAACGTATCTCACAGGCTCCGGAAGCATCGACATTCAATTCGTCAGTTGCATTGACTTCAACTTCACAAGCTCCAGAAAGATCCAGGTTGCATACTTTTGTAGTCGCTAAAAATCCTTCAAAGCTACCGGCACCACTCATGTCTAAATCAAGTGTATTAATATTTGTTCCTGCTTCTGCAAATGTTATGTTACAAGCTCCACTAAGGTCTACATCTAAATTTTCTAACTCTTCGAATTGCATAATAGAAACATCAACGGCACCATCAAGATCCAATGCGATAAGCGATTCCATATCTAGAACGATCGCTATCTCTTCTTTGATTTCAATTGCATTTTTAGCAAAACTAATTTTCAAAGTTTGATCTTCTACTCTTACGTCTAATTCATCCAGGTAATTTTGATAACTGTTTATAGTTACCGCTTGGTCAGTGTTTTCTGAGATGGTAATTTTTGAAGGTACAGAAACATCTATTGCATTAAATTCGGACAATACATACTCATCGGCGATAACTTCACCTTCTGGCTTAAGCAGGTCATTGTCACAGGAAGTAAGCATTAGTAAATTTAGTGCTAGGAATAAAACAGTTGCGAAATTTAATTTTGTGATTTTCATAATAAATATATTTAGGTTGTTAAATAAAAAATTTTAAAATTCAATTTTATAGTTAAAAAAAGGAATCAGTCCATTTTGCTTTGCGGAGTTTATGTCCCCTAATCCCGGGTCATAATAGAAGAATGCCGTATTGAAGCGATTGGTTACATTTTGGACATCTAGTTTTATAGTATGTGTTGCTTTCTTTTTGTTGATTCTATAAAAGACACCCGCATCTATTCTATAGTAATTCGGGTTTCTAACTTCGAGAATTCGAGTATCGTCAAATACGGTTTCACCCAGGTTTTTTGAAAGTTCCAAGTTTATAGGAGTGGTTCGTAAACCTCCAGCAAAATTGAATTTGACATTTACACCAAAGGCATTTTTCTTAGTTTTTCCAACTGCCCATTCTTTTCCTCCTAACAAATTGGTTACATAATTGCTGGCATAGCGGCTGTGGTATTCTGTTCCATCAACATTGGTGAATTTCGCATCAAAGAGAGAACCCGTCACTAAGAAATAACTTCCATTAGAGAAGAATTTTTCCAGCGTCAAATCTATTCCATAGTTCGTGCCCGTTCCTTCCGGAACCAAATAGGCTCCATCTTGATTGTTCAAAAATATCAACTCAAAAATATTAGAGGCATTCAGAACAGAGAACTCATTCCCGCTATTATTCCCAACTGGAATATCGTATAAATACTGATAATAGGCTTCTGCTTTAAAACGTAGTTTCTTTGTTATATTACAATCATAAGCCCCAACCAAATGGAACGCTTTCAACATCGGCAGATCTTTATTAGGACTCGTAATCATTCCATTTAAGTCGCGGCGCTCAATAAGATAAGTAGACAAATGCTCCGGTTTGGAATACAATCCTGTGGAAAGTGCCAGGGATTGATTTCTCTTTAATTGGTATTTAATTCCCATTCTTGGGTCGATGCTGTAAGTGTTATTAAGTGTAAACATCGAAGCATTTACACCTGCATTCAATTCCCATTTTGCACCTAAACGGTATTTCCATTGCGCATAAGCATCTATCAATTGAGTGGAACCAGCGTTCTCCAAAAAGGAGATTAGCGTTTCTGAATTATTCAAAGATTTATAGTCATGATCAAAGGATTGGTGACGCAAAGAAATACCTGCTCTTAAATTGTGTCGCTTGTTTATTTTCCGATGATACATCGTGCTCAATGTGGTTTCATACTGAACGAAATCACTTTCATCAATCAACTTCTCTGCAAAATTTAAATCGGGTTGTAATTGTATTGTTTCATCATAATAATTATAGAAAGAAGTTCCAACTGATGAACGCAAATAACTGTTGTCGTCCAAAATATATCGATGTGTCAATCCAATAACGCCCATCCCCTGTTTTTGCAAATAGTCTTCTAATTGTCCAATGTTCGTATAGTTAGAACTGTCTCCGTCCATATCTTCGTCTACGAAATTCACACCACTTAATCCGAAGAGGGAGAACGTTCCGGCTTTTTTAGTAGGGATATTTACTTTGAAAGAAACATCCTGAAAAGTGGTCACCCCTCCTTGCACAGTTGGAAGTAATCTGTCAATCAACGCGATGGTAGAGTAACGATAATTGATCAGGTAAGAAGCCTTAGATTTCTTTGAAAAATAACCTTCAGTAGAGGCTTCGATTCCTAGTGTTCCAATTTGAAAAGAATGTTCTCGTTTCTCATTATTTCCTTTTCGCATCTGCAAATCAAAGACTCCACTTATTGCATTTCCAAACTCAGCAGGGAAAGCCCCTGTGTAAAAATCGGAGTTGCTCAAAGTTGCCGCACTTAACATACTGATACTTCCTCCTCCACTTCCCAGATCACTAAAGTGGTTTGGATTTGGGATCTCGACACCTTCTAATTTCCACAACAATCCTTTAGAACTATTACCACGAATAATGATTTCATTTTCCAAATCATCGCCTCCTGAAGAAACACCTGCAAAGGACAAAGCCATTCGGGCAGGATCAGAAACCGAAGCAGCAAAGCGACTCGCTTCCTCTACAGAAAATGAACGTGCAGATGTTGTTGCCATTTCGTTTTGAGCTTGCACAACATCGTCTTTTGCCACCACTACGATTTCATCCATTGCCAAAGCAGATTCTCGTAATTCTATGCCCAAATAGGTATCCTTTCCTGTGGTCACTAACACCTGGTCGATCTTTCGAGGTTCATAACCCAAGTATTCGACTAACAAATCATAACGTCCCACTTTCAATTTTTCCAATCTGAATTCTCCATTATAATCTGTGACTGTTCCCACCAAAGGATCTGAACCTACTACTCTTATACTAGCCCCAATCAATGGCATTTTTGAATCTTGATCCAGAATTTCACCCTTTATGGGTTGCCCAACCGGCTTATCAGCCTTTAAAACCAATTGACCACCAATTTCTTTTAACAGTATGTTTTCATTTTTGAAAAAGGTTTTTAATCCTTCGTCTAATCGACCTTCATAAGCGAAAGAGGTTTTCTTTTTTAGCGATAGATTCCCATAAGAAAAAGAAATACCGTGTGTATCGCTAATGTCTTTTAGAATGGTCGACAACGGTTGGTTTTCGTAATTCAAATTGACATTTACCGTTGGGATAGTCTGTGCGAATCCCAGGCTGTACATGGTACAGCTCAATATTAGAGCCCATAAAAATTTCATGATGTTTTGTTTTAGCTACTGTCTACTTACAGTTTTTAATGTGGATTTGATCTATTGGATTTCCTGCTTTATAATTCATGTCATAAGTAAATTCTAGTACTTCAATGATTTCGGCATATTTAGGATTGTCGAAAGTTCCGGTAAATCGACATTCTTCCTTGTCTAGAATAAGTTCAATGCGTTTGTCAAAGTAGTCTTCAATGGTTTGTATGACTGTTGTTATTTTTTCATTATCAAATGCAAGTCGCTTCGTTTTCCAGGCTATTGCATTTTTAGTTTTTGAAACGGTCTTTTGGACTTCCTTCGTTTGGTGTTTGTAGTTTATGATTTCGCCAGGAGCGAGTATTTGTTGTTCAAGACCTTTAGCATCAAAAGCTATTTGTCCTTCCAGCAAAGAAACTACGGTCTCCCCTTCTTGGCTTCCATCTATATTAAACTTTGTGCCTAATACGGTTGTCTTTGTTCCTTTATTATCCACTGAAAATGGTCTGGTAGGTTCGTGCGCTACTTCAAAGAAAGCTTCTCCCTTTAAACTAACCAATCTTGCTTTTGCTCCATTTGTAAAAGCCAAACTACTTTTTTCATTTAGGGAAACAACTGTTCCGTCTGGCAAATTGATCATCTTCGTCTCTCCTACTGACGTTGCAAATTCAAGAATGGTTGGTTCTTGATTCTGGATTAAAAACCAAGACATTCCAAACAATAATAATACAGAAGCTGCCGCTACCCAAGGTCTTCTCCAAAGCGGCACTAATTTCACCTCTTTTTTCAAGCGACGGGAGATTTTTTCCCAATCGGCAACTTCATCCACTTTTACATCTGATTTATATAAATCTGAGTGGTTCCAGGCTTTCACCAATTGAGCTTGAATGTTTGTATGTTCCGGATCTTCGGACAACCAACGCTTCAAGTCCTCCTCTTCTTTAGCTGTCAAACCTTCGCTTAACTGCTTAATGACTAAATTTTTGTAGGCTTCCTGATTCATAATTGAGTATTGAATTAGCTTTATACTTTGGGATGTTTTCTAAAGTCCGATTCGATTATTTTATTAATTATATTGTCGAACTTACTCTTATTACGGAGAAATCCTGGGGTACCCCTATGCCTTTTTACTTTTTTTTATATTTTTTTCCATCACAGCCAAAACAACAAAGAAAAACGCTTTACTCCCGCCCCCAATATCCGTAAAGCCTTAGACACCTGATGCTCTACAGTCTTTGTTGAAATTTCCAATGTCTTAGCTATTTCTTTATAAGTCATTTCCTCAAACCGACTAAGTACAAAAACTTGTCGGCATCGCTCGGGTAAGCTATCGATGATGTTATTGATGGATTCAGACAGTTCTTCATATTCCATTTTGGAATGATCCTCAGAATGAAAATCGCTTTCGGCTGGTTCTGTAGTAATGGGTCTTTTGACTCGGAGATAATCCAAAGACTTATTTTTGACCATTTTGAAAAAGTAGTTCTTTAGCGAAGGCGTATCAATTTCTTTTCTCTTTTCCCAAAATTTGATAAAGCAATCTTGTACGAGATCTTCACCGATTGATTGTTCTTTTACAATTCGAGTGGCATGAATAACCGCAGTGCGATAATGTTGATTGAAGAATTTAGAAAGGTCTTGCTGGCTCTTAAGTTGCACAATTAGATGGATTCGTTTGTTTCTGATGTTTAATCCACAATATACATTATGCTTTTCAAAGGGAAGAAAGAATGTTCGAATCTTCGACGAACTGCTCAAATTTTATGGTAGCCTATAGAAATTTAAGAAAACATCACTTTTTTTATTTTTCCCTAATCTATTGTTATTCAGATATTTAAACCACTAAAAAAGAAACGATTTCTTATTTAAACTAATGGAATAGTTGTATAACTAATTAATTAGTTATAGATTTGCATTAACAAAATAAAACACTCATGCAAAAATTAGCAAAAAGAGAAGAGCAGATTATGCAAGCCCTTTGGACATTGGAAAAAGCCTTTGTCAAAGAAATTGTAGCATTGTTACCAGAACCAAGGCCACATTATAATTCAGTTTCAACTATGGTGAGAATTCTGGAGGAAAAAGATTTTATTGGCCATGTCGCTTTTGGAAAAACACATCAATATTTTCCGAAGGTCTCCAAAGAAGAATATCAGAAAACGGCTGTAGGAGATGTGTTGGGGAAATATTTTGACAATTCTCCTGCGAAAATGGTAGCGCATTTTGCAAAGGAAGAATCCATATCAGAGGAAGAGTTAAAAGAAATTTTGAAGATGATTGGGAAAGGGTAAAGGACTCTGTCTAACCTTAATTGCTAACAAAACTAACTCCTTAAAATCATGATACCCTATCTATTTCACGCATCCATACTACTGGCAGGTTGCTTTGTATTCTACTGGTTTCTAATTCGAAACGAAACGTTCTTTAATTTAAATCGCGGACTTCTTATTGGAAGTATTTTGCTATCCTTGCTCATTCCTCTACTGACAATTCCGGCGGACTGGTCTTTGCGAACTGTTGCTCCAGATGAAGTTTCAGAACCAATGACATTTGCAAATCATGCTCCATCCTACAACAATCCAGAGACTTTCTTGGCGGACGACGTTGCAAAAGAAAGAGAAAGTACGAATGCTATAGAAGAAACAGCTATTATCCCCCTAACCGATAAAAAAACGACTAATCAGAGTGAAACTACAATGACCACTCCGATTCAAAACAATAATTTTACAAAACAACTCCCGACCCTTCTTTGGTATACCTATCTTTTGGGGGTTGGTGTATTTTTCATAGGTTTTCTTGTACAGCTTATCATTCTTATTACAAAAATGTACAGTTTGATTTCTTTCAAAGATGGCCGATATAGAATTGTAGAATTGGTAAAAGATGAGGCGCCCTATTCTTTTTGGAATAGCATTTTCATCAATCCTTCAAAATATGATCTGGATACTTATACTCAGATCATTGACCATGAAAAAATACACATACAGCAAGCCCACTTTGTGGACAAATTACTCGCCGAATTTTTATTAATTGCCTTTTGGTTTAATCCTTTTGTCTGGCTTTTACGATCAGCTATTACCAATAATTTGGAATACCTGACGGACTCTTCCATGTTGAAAAACGGGACAGAAAAGAAAAGTTATCAATTGAGTCTACTAAAGGTTTCCGTACCGCAACACCCCCTGAATTTAAGTACCAATTACAACAACTCCTTTTTAAAAAATAGAATTGCAATGATGAACTCAAAAAAATCTTCCGCTCGCTCTAGCTGGAAATATTTATTCCTTTTACCCTTGCTTTGTCTTTCCGTATTATATCTCAACGCAGTAGAACATAACAATGAAATTACAGAAAAAAGCCAGCAAGTAAACAACCTAGAAAATCAATTTAATAATAGTTCAGCTATTAATAATTCAACCATAGATCCCGGACTTAGTCCAACAAATTCTTCGGACAAAACTTTCGTTTCTCCCGCTATAGATAGTATTCCACCTGTCTCAACCGATAGTGACAAGGCTAAGGAAGGTACCACTATAACTCGGACAACGACTACCAAAACGACCACTAGTAATGATTACGATAACGTGGACACCCACACGCATACCGACACACATATAGATTTGGATCAAGGCACCATCACTTCAACATATACAAAAACGGATATTAACGTTGAAAACCCTGATACTAAGGTAGTTACAACTAATAAATCCATACATATTGATGGAGATAATATAATGGTGATGGAGGGTTTCAAGAATAGCAAATGGAGTAATGATGTTCGTCCCGGACACTGGGAAGGAAATATTTCAGGCAATAAGGTATGCTTCTATATCAACAATTCTGACCGTTCTAAGAAATCTACCTGGATTACTACGGAATGTTTCAAGCGTACAGAATTAAGCGATTTGCCTATGAATTCTGATCAGGATTTCTATATCAAAAGAGAAGCAGGTACGCTAAACTTAAACGGTTCTTTTTCTGGAAAGGAAGGCGAAGGAACGTTCACTTTTAAATCGGATGAATCATTTAAAAATTATCTGGCTAAGAATGGAATGAAACTTAAGAAAGACCGAGACATGTTTCATCTTTTCTTAGGAGGTGTAGACAAGGAATACATAAACTATCTTAATTCTTCGGGTTTTAAGCCTGATGGTCGAGACTTGATAGACTTATCTATTCATGGCGTAGATAAAGAAACGGCAAAAGGCTACATGAAAGTTTTTAAAGACTTGGATTATAAAAATTACAAGGTACGTGATTTGATCCAATTTCAAATTCATGATGTCACTCCTGAGTATGTAAATGAAATTAGAACTCAAGGAATCCAAGACCTTAGCGTTGGAGAAATCGTACAGGCGCGAATTCATGATGTCGATCCCAACTTTATTAAGTCTGTAAAAGTATATGGACTCGATTTGGAACTACATGAAGTTATTCAAATGTCTATCCATGACGTTGATGTAGACTATATGAAGGAACTGAAAAACACTGGTTTTACAAATTTGTCCTCAGGTGATATTATTCAGGCAAAAATTCATGATGTGAGTCCAGAGTTCATTCAAGCCATTCAAAAGTCGGGCATGAAGAACTTGAACATGGGAGATCTAGTTCAATTCTCTATCCATGATGTCAATGCAGATTATATCAAAGGCTTTAAAGATGCAGGGATTAAAAACTTATCAAATGGAGACATCATTCAGGCAGCGATCCATGATGTAGATCTTAACTTTGTTAAGAAATTAAGAGCTTATGGTATCAATGATTTGAGTATGGGCGAAGTGGTTCAATGCGCCGTTCATGGTGTCAGTGCAGATGACATTCGAGGGTTTAATGAACTTGGTTTTAAGGACTTAACAGTTGGTGATTTTGTCCAGGCGGAGATTCATGATGTAAGTCCGAGTTACATTAAGCGTTTCCAAGAGTTGGGATTTAAAGAAGATCGTATGGGGGATTTCATACAGGCTAAAATTCATGGGGTGACAACGAATTTTGTTGAACGTGCTCGGAAGAAGGGACATGAAGCGAATGATCTAAGTGACTGTGTGCAGTTGAAGATTCATGGAATTTAGGATAGAGGATTAAGGATTAAGGATTTTTCCTTCTAACGTAATTAAATATTTTATTGCGCCTGATGGAATAATCCTTAATCTTTGAGAAATTATGTATTTCTATCCTCTCTCAAGGCGATCTCCATCGTCCACCAATAGCGCTGCTCCGTTATGGGTTGCAACTGTGTCAACACATCGTATTGTCCATAGTATTGCCATTCCAAACTTAGAAAAGTCTGCGCCATCATTCTAGTTTTGATTTTGCTTCTTATGTCATCAACCTCTTCTTTTGACAAACCATTATCGGCAAGTTGCTTATATGCTTTTTCGATATAGTCTTCATCAAACTCTGTATCCAAAAAGTCATCACAGATCAAAGACCAAACGTCCACTTTAACTACGATTGGAATACCTTCTCTTTTCGCTACTGCTTCACAATCATCTCGATGAGCGCCGACTAAGAAAATAATTTCATTCTCATTAATCACGACTGACATCGGATTGGTATTTAGTCGAAATTCGTTAATCTTTTTGTAGCGTAACTCTTTCTTATTTTTTAAATACCCTTGTCGAAATGGGTATCCTTTCGGAAAAATGATTCGATCTGATTCTAAGACGCATTGACTGGCTTTTAATCTCTGAAGAAGCCGTTTTTTATTCCATTTAGCAAGACGTTCTTCAAATAAAGCAACCAATAGACAGATACTAAAAAACAATAATCCTCCAAGGGTTGACCAGGAGAATCCATCTTCAATCCAGCTAAATATAAAAAGGGCAACAAAAGATAGGCTTACTAGTATAAGAAGGGCTCGTTTCATTTCAAAACCAACTAATCCTCCAATATCTCATAATCTATACTCAACTTCCGAAAAGCACGGTAAGCGGAGTTGGTTCCTTTACCATAGATTTCTACTTCTACTGGACTACCATCTAACAATATGTCGGTATTGTCGCGAGCTTCATAATTACTGAGGCCTGCTACCTCTTCGAACATTTTAGTGATGGCGCGTCGGTCTGGTTTAGGCGCATCGCAGGAAACTAATTTTACTTTCATAATATGTATTTGTTTTTTTGACTGTAATGGGGTGATTTGGTCACAATTTAGTATAGGTTCGACTTTTCAATTCAGATAATGTTCAATAAAAGGTGTCTGCGGGCAGGTTTCCCCTTTAGGGGTCAGGGGTTGCGTAAGGAAGACACCATTTTCTGAAGACTATCTCAATTCATTCTAAGATTTATTAATCTCGAAAAGTACGAAGCGTACGAAGGATTCCTGAGGCTAATTTATAGTTTCCTTCCGTTTTAATAAAATTTCCACAAAGTAACGATCAACACGCATAGAAAGAACAATGGGAAGTATGTGGCTTTGAAAACTTGATTTTCATTAAAGTCAAACAACTTCGATTTGTCCTTAGCGTAGGTTATGAGATTAAAGGTGGACAGGATAATCATAAAATAGGAAATAAAGTAGAAATACTCCATATAAATGAGATCCGCCGTTATAATTTCTTTGCGTAAGTCAATGTGAGAGAAGATAAGCACAAAGAAAAAGGCAGCCATTGATTCGATGATACCTTGACGTTCATCTGTTTTGCCACAACTATAAATTAAGATGAACATCATCGCTAGTGTAACGAATATTGGAATTAAGTAGGTTACAAAAGCATTGAGCAAAACTCTGCGAATATTGATATTAAAATGAAGAACGGGGACTTCTTCGAACAATACCTTTTTTCCATAGCCAAAGTCTGAATCATAAGTAATGAGCGAGTAATTGAAATAACTTTCTAATACTTCACTTCCTGACATTTCAATATTTCTATTTAAACCCGGCTTTCTAGATGGATTCGTATAATTGTAAGCTGATAAATCTGGAGTAAAGATCAAATGATCGTTGTTGTTTAAGGGGACGATATCCAAGCTGATGTGTCTTTTATCAAAAGGATAATTGGCATATTTTAAGTTCAAGCGAAGGGTAACTCGAAAATCCCAACCCACTAGTAAGTAGGCTTCAGAGTCTTCCTTTGCCGAAATAACCGTTCGATAAGATTCTTCAATATATTCAGCTTCAGAGAAGGGTGACATCTGTGGCATCGCAAATCCAATTTCCACAGAATCAGCTATTGCAGAAG
>CAZDTI010000036.1:0-33202 GCA_964508085.1 uncultured Saprospiraceae bacterium
AAATCATTATCTCCATCATTGTCATAGTCCGCTATATCTACGGAGGCCGAGTGAAGGTAAGCGGTTGGCAAAATCCGTTTATCGGAAAGAGAAAATTGCCCCTTGCCATTATTGAGGTACAATCGGTCTTTAATTTCAGAAGATTGATTGGAGAACTCCCCTCCCCCGCTACACACATAAATATCTAAATCACCGTCTCCATCTATATCCGAAAAAGCGACGTCACGATCTTCAGAATTAGCATATTTTTCTAATAGTGTTTTATTCGTTTCTACGAAATGGCCTTTATTTTTTTGAATAAGAATCGAAGAGGCTTGTCCTTTTGAACTACAAATAAAAAGATCAGCTTTTCCGTCTCCATTCAAATCGCCAGTCGCCATTTTCGGGCCTTCTGTAGTGTTCATGTGAAATAACAGTTGATCTCTATTGAAATCCACATAAGTGTTTTCTTTGTGTTCAAATGGAATAATGCTGTTATTTCTACCTTCTTTAAATATGGTCTTCTTCTTTACTTTTCTTTTAGCAACCATACTTTCACTATTTCCTTCCTGAACAATTAAATGATGTTTATCTATCGCAATTCCAGAAAGTTTTGTTTCCGTTTGATTTGGCCAGATGATCTTCACAGAATCAATTGTTGTACTTTTTCCAAGACCAAAATGCACTTTATAATCCATAGAAGATTGAAAGCCTTTGGTTGGCATGAATTGCTCGTATAAAGTTTCGCTCCCGCGATAAACATAGACTTTGGTTCCAATTCCAAATGGATTTTTCTCCTTGTATCTGAAACTGAATTGCACAAAGTGATTTCCAGTTCCCTGGTTTTGATATACAAACAGCGGCATGTTCACGTTATTGACAACGAGGTCTAAATCACCATCGTTGTCGAGATCTCCGTAGGCGGCCCCATTTGAATGGCTTACTTCGTCAAGGCCATATTCTGCTGCTTTATCTACAAATTTCAGATTACCTTGATTGTGAAAAAACCGATTAGGAATTCGCTCTGAAGGAATAACATCAATCAATTCTTTGTAATTAACTTTATTGCCAGCCGTCATCTTTTTCATCGTTTCTGTGTTGGCTAAGAACTTGATAAAATCCTGGTCGGTCAAGTCTCTGTTCGTTCCATTGGCAATGAAAATATCTCTTTGGCTGTCGTTATCAAAATCGGCTAGCAGTGCGCCCCAACTCCAGTCGGAAGCTTCGACTCCTGCAAAGCGACCTATTTCACTAAAAGTCTTATCCCCATTATTGAGGTGAAGCATATTCCTTGTAAATTGATGGTAATAACCATTCACTATGTTCGCCTGATATTTGTTCCAATCCTCAAAAGTCGTTTTCGTTTTTATCCGTTTTTCATCATTTGGTAACATTTCGGTTACAAATATTTCAGCATAGCCGTCATTATTCAAATCAGCCATATCAGCCCCCATCGAAGCCACAGAAATGGATTGCATTTGTTGCTCTAAATCTTCAGAAAAAGTACCATCGTGATTATTCATATAGATGTAGTCTTTTTCAAAGAAATCATTGGAAATATAAATGTCATCCCAACCATCTTGGTCTATGTCTCCAACCGTTACACCAAGACCAAAACCGATCTCTGATCCATAAATTCCGGCGGCTTCACTGACATCTGTAAATGTATTGTTGTCATTTCTAAACAACTTATCTCCACCGACCAAATCTCTTTTATTCCTGATATTTATCTTAGGGTTGAACGAACCAATGGCACGATAGGAATTATTCAAAAGATACATATCCAAATCGCCATCTTTATCGTAATCGAAAAAAGCACTGTGAGTAGAATAACCTTGGTCAGCGAGTCCATATTCTTCAGCCATTTCTTTAAATGTTCCATCTTTTTGATTTATAAACAGTTCATTAGATTTGTTATCGCCTTTTAAATCTCCAGAGTTACAAACGTAGATGTCCAGCCATCCGTCTGCGTTAACATCCGCCATACAGACACCAGTAGACCAGGCCTTGGATCCTTGTACACCAGCGGATTCAGATATGTTCTTGAATTTGAAATTGCCTTCGTTGAGGTAGAGTTCGTTTTTTCCGACGTTGGAGGTCAGATAAATATCGGATAGTCCATCGTTGTTGAGGTCTCCGATGGCGACACCACCTCCGTTGTAGAAGTTTCGGTAGGTGTAGATGTTGAAAGCGCGGCTGTATTGGAGGTTGTTTTCGAAAGTGATGTTGGTTTCCTTTGCGGTAAGGCTTTGGAAGAGGGTGTTGTTTTCTGTTTTTATGACGTCCGTGTCTGATTTACAAGATGCAAATTGGAGACAGGCCATCAATATTATTAGTCGTGAGTAATTCAATATTTTTATTTTTTTCTGGAAGACTTATTTTTTGAGATTAATCATTTCAGTTGGCCTTCGGCGAGGTACTTTTTCAGTCGAAAAAAAGTACCCAAAACCCGCCTGCTCCGCAACGGGCAGGTTCTCGGCCAATCAAAGGCTATTGCACGCAGGCAGGCTCCCGCACCCACATGATTGGCCATTCCCAACCCGCCACTATATCGTACATTATGCACCTAACTTAATTCCATGTTTTAGCATTCTAATTAGTTTTTTGTTTTCCATATTTTTATTCTTCGCGTTAGAAGGCATTTGAAGTTGCGCTTGAATTTGAAAAGTCCTCACCCTCCCTTCTGAAAACCCGCATGTTTAATATCCGCCTTCACCAACATCTCATCTATATCTTTGTATACCCTAATCGTTACAGGTTTTAGCACTTTGTAATGAGCGACCTTTCCGTTTGGTAATTTCTTTTCTTCAAATTTAGTTTCATACTTCTTTTCAAAATATTGGATCACTTGCCCGTATAGAAGATCCTGATTCAATTCGTTTTTCTTCCAGGGTGACCATCCTTTGAAGTAAAAGGAAATGGGGAATTCTGATATTTTGTCTTCTACGAATTCAGGGTAGAAATTAACAACTACTTTAGGTTCAAAATTTACGGAGTCTTCATACATGACGTTGTTGTCTAGGGTTCCGTGAGCTGTTTGTCCTTCTTGGTTGAGGTCCCAGCAGTGTTTATAGAAGGTGTCTCTATCCATTCCGAAGTAGATGCCGTGTACAAGGTCATCCAAAGATTCGTCATAATTGCTTTTGCAAGAACTGACGAGTAGGAGAACTGTTGTTAATAATAGAAGTATGTTTATTTTATTTGTCATTTTTTATTTTTTTTGAAGGGTAGATGAGGGCGGATAAGGGTGGATGATGGTAGATAAGGCCCGCCCGTCTGACCGAAACGGGCTGATTCTGGTACGGACTGGATTCCCTTAATTCGCACCAGATTGTACATAACATGCGTAAGTGGAAAACCCTGATCCACCTTCATCTGCCCTCATCTACCATTATCTACCCTCTTCTTTAATTCCTATAAACCCCAGCTGCCGCCCCATTCTTCAATACAATAATATACTGCGTTCCTTTTATTTCCACGTCCACAATATCTCTAATTTGCCCCTGCTCAAAAAAGCCGGATTGTTCATGTGGTAAAATAGAAAATTTTCCATTTTTTTGATTAATTAAAACGTGTCCATAGGAAGCAGCGTTCATTCCAATTTCTGGTTTTGTTTCATATTGATTGCCGCCTATTATCAAATCGGGGAAGTCATCATTATTCAGATCTCCAGACCAAATGGCTCTTTGCTCTGAATACTGTACTTCATCGGGAAGCGAGGAAAAACTAAAGGATCCCTCCTCATTCAGAAAGACACCCGAGCGATATTCATTGACCTCATGAACGATGGACTTTGACAATCGTTTTGCTCCAAATAAATCGGTCATAGAAGCCTTTGCATAATCTTCATATTTCAGGGCTTTTTTCTTCAGTATTGGCAATTGACTTAGCAATTCTTTTTTTAAGTGAATCGGAAAATATTGATTGCCCTCCTTTACACAATAGATCGCCTCTACCCGGCCGTTCGCATCAAAATCATTGACAAATAAATATAAGGAACCTTTCGATAAATTTTTAAATCGTTGGTTCAAACCTAGGTTGGCAGCTATAATATCTTGGTCGCCGTCTTGGTCTATGTCTACTATTTCTATGTCGTTCCAGATCCCTTTTACTTTTTCTAAACCGGTGTTCGTTTTGGCCACTAAGCCTTTACCTTTTTGATATTCGAAAACCGCTAAGGAATTGTATTCTCTCGCAAAAATAATTTCTTTTTGACCATTTCCATCAAGATCAGCGACAACAATATCTTTGATCATTCCAATTCCTTGTAATGCTTCACTTAGTCTAGGGTTTTTCAAGTATTTCCCTTTTTCCTTTTTGAAGACAAGTGCACTAGAAGGGACACCGTACGCAGTCAACTCCAATCGGGAACCAATCACAATTTCCTTCGTCCCGTCCTGATCCAAGTCTACTGTCACACCGCAGCTGCTACTCACAAAACCGCTATTAAAACTATTGTCAGATTTAACGAAGCCATTCCCTTTATTTACGAACACTTGATCGCGCAATGCAGAGGATACTGCAGGGAATTCTACCCCACCATTTAGTAACAAAATGTCCTCGTTTTTGTCCCCATTAATATCGGTGATGATAAAATTACAGGTTTCCGACTGCTTATGATCTTCAAAAAGTGGTATCTCTTTTTCTTGAAACTTATTTCCCCGGAGTTCAAAACAAGAGTTAGAAAAACCTGAGCTTCCGGTGATCAACAACTCTGATCTTCCATCCTTGTTCAAGTCTGCTACTTTTGCTTTAGGTCCTTCATTAGACATCATTTGCAGGAGCATTCTATTTTGATCAAAATCAGAAAAACGATTTTCTTGATGAACGTAATTCAACATGTCTTCTTGCTTTTGCAAAAGCGTTGTTACGATATTCTTCTCTGTTCCAAAAGCGATCTTATTTTTATTTGCATCTTTCCTTTGGAAATGATAACTGCTGTCAATCTTTAAATCATAAAAGGCAGAAGTAGATTGATCTGGCCATACGACTTGTAAGGAATCAATCTTTGTGCTTTTCCCCAATCCGAAATGTAGTTTGTAGTCAACGGAAGATTGGTAACCACGCATTGGATGTAAGTCCAAATAGTAGGAATTTCCATCTGCGAAAAGAGCGACTTTGGAACCTATGGCTTTGGTATTCTTTTCACTCCCAGTCAAAGTAACTTGACAAAAAGCATTCTTTTTGCTGTTGTTTTTATAAATACGAGCGGTTTCGTCTATTAGGTTTAAAACCAAATCCAGGTCACCGTCATTATCCAAATCCGCATAGGCAGAACCATTGGCGAAACTGGGCTTATCAATGTCATTGAAGTTCGTTTTTTCAAAATGGTTCAAACTATTTTGGGAGAATAAATAGTTGGATAATTTTTCTTTTGGGAAATTTTCAATAATTGTAGTAATGACATCTTTCCTTCCTTCCTTAACCATTGCTCCAATTTTCTGCGGATTATAAAAGGCAATATGATCCTGATCTAACAAGTCTTTTGCAATTCCATTGGCGACAAAAATATCCTTGAATCCGTTATTGTCAAAGTCTGCCATTAGCGCCCCCCAACTCCAATCCGTAGCTTCTACTCCGTGATATCGTCCGAGTTCTAAGAACTGAGGAATTCCTTTGTCGTTGCCTGTGTTGTATTGCAATACATTTCGTCCAAATTGATTGTGGTATCCTTTTGACCTATTGAACTTACTTTTATCATAAGACTCAAAAACGGCTTTCGATTTATAGCGGTCTAATTTCTCAGGTAACATTTCTGTTACAAATATATCAGGACGTAGGTCGTTGTTAATGTCTGCGATGTCCGCGCCCATAGACCCCATGCTGAGTTCGGGAATAGCATTCGTCACCACTTCTTTGAAAGTTCCGTCTTTCTGATTGATGTACAAATAGTCTCTTTCAAAGAAATCATTACTCACGAAAATGTCTTCCCAGTGATCTCCATTCATATCCGCCACACTAACTCCAAGTCCGAAACCAATGGCAGAGGTATAAATTCCAGCACTTTGAGAGACGTCTTCAAAACGAATGGTTCCCGTTTCGACTTCCATGTTTCGAAGCAATTTGTTTCCGCCTTCTTTATCCGGACGATCCCGCAAACCTTCTACAATGTCATAAGCGCCTACAGAACGAATACTATTGTTTAAGAGATAACAATCCAAGTCACCATCTTTATCATAATCAAAAAAGGCAGTGTGAATGGAAAGGCCAATAAAGTCCATTCCCATTGCTTTTGACTGATCAGTGAAGGTCAGATCTCCGTTATTTATGAAAAATTGATTGTAGCGATTTTCGCCCTCTGGCTTGCCGGATTTACAAACGAAAACATCCAATAATCCATCGTGGTTGATATCTACAAAAGACGCCCCTGTGCTCCAGTTTCCAACGCAAGCTAGCCCTGCTGTTTTGGTGATGTCTTCAAACTGGAAATCGCCTTTATTTAAATACATTTTATTCTCCACCAGATTTCCAGTGAAGTAAATGTCGACTAGGTTGTCGTTGTTGATGTCGCCTAAAGCAACGCCGCCGCCGTTTAAGAAGTTCTTAAAGGTGTAAGGATTGTATTCTTCGGTGAATGTAAGTGTATTGTTAAAATCAACGGAAGAATAAGTAACAGGAATTGAAGAAAAAAGGTTATTACTGTTTTCGGGAGGGACATTGGAATCTTTCTTACAAGCGAATAGTAGTAAGAATATTACAATAAATAAGGATAATATGTGGGTTTGTTTTTCCAAGTAATTTATTGAGAGGTCGTGTTCTTTGAGAATTACTAAATTATTAAAATCTAACAATTCCGATCTTTTTTAATTAAAAAATGGGTCGCCTAATTTATTAAAAAAATCAGGCGACCCAAATAAATCGGTTATTAGTTTGCGAACAAACTAACTATTGTAAACTCAAAGAGTATTAGTATCCAGGATTCTGTACCAAATTACTGTTCAAAGAAATTTGATCCGCAGGAATAGGCATCAAGTATTTGTTGGTGTTACCAATGTCTGCAGCCTTTTCCCACCATGCGTCATTCCACTTACCGAAACGGATCAAGTCCGCTCTACGCTTCGCTTCGAAGCAAAGTTCACGTCCTCTTTCTGCTAGCAGGTTGTCTTCATCCAGTGTCATGAAAGGAGCAACTTTTGCACGGTTTCTAATCATGTTAACCAGATCCAATGCTTCCGTATCTCCAGGTGTCATTCTGTGTAAAGCTTCTGCTTTGTTCAAAAGAATTTCACCATAACGGTAAACAGCGAAGTCATTACTCATACTGCTTACACTCCCAACTTCATATTCGTATTTTGACAAACGAGCACCACCATCTCTAAAGGCATTAGGTGCTAATTCGTTGATCTCAGGACTGAAAACGACAACACGAGCGTCGCCATCAAAAGCATTATCTTCATACCAAGAATCCGCATCATCTGTAAGTAAGGTTTCGCCATCAGCAGCATACTGAGGTCCGTGTAGCATTACACCATATCCTCTGTCTCCACCAGTGAAACGCTCATCTGTTTCTTCAAAAGAGTTGTAAAAATCAGCTAGTACACAGTATCCGTTCCAAGGTTGTTCAACTGTCTTAAACGTTTTCTGAGATTCGTAGTGAAGTGTCATCTGTACCAAGTTGAAGCCACCAGCATTTACTCCATCATAAGGAATAGCAAAAATATTTTCAGCAGAACCTCCATTGTTTATTTCAAAGTTGTTGAAGATGTTGGCCTCCAAAGTATAAGCATTGTCTCCGATTAGACGATCACATGCGTCTACACAATCTTGCCATCTTGCTGTACCCGTGTATACTTCTGCATTTAGGTAAAGAGTAGATAACATCGCTTGAGCTACGTAGTAGTTCATACGACCATAGGTTGCTAGATCGTTAGAACGAGGCAAGTTGTCCATGTTTGATAGAATTTCGCTTTCTACAAAAGCGAAAACGTCTGCACGAGACTCCGTAGCTGGAAGGAAACCTTCTGGTACATCGAAAGTCTTCAAAAGTGGTACATTACCAAAAACATCCAAAAGGATCATGTAATAATAAGCACGTAATACCAATAATTCAGAGATAAAATTCCCTGCGTTAGGGTTAGAAGCTCCAGACGTTTCGAAAGTAGCCACCAAACGATTACAAGTATTGATCCCTCCGTAACAGAAGTTCCATACGTTACCTAGTACTCCTTCTCCATCGAAGAATTCGTGTCGGTGCATTCTTAACCATTGTCCACCATCTTCCCAGTCTGGCCCTTTGTGGGTAACTGCAGCTTCATCAGAAGAAGTTACGTCCAGAGAGAAAACGTTACCATGATTCATAAAACCGTAGAGGTTGGTATAAGCCGCCCCTAGTGCCGAAATGAACGCGTCGTCATTTTGGAAATATTTGTCTTCCGGGATTACATCTGTAAACTCAGGCTCCAAATCAGAGCAAGAATACATCGTAAATGCCAGAAGAAGCATCATTAGATTTATTAATTTTTTCATAAAAGTAAAAGTTTAAATTTTTTAAAATCAAGGCTTCAAGTAATTAAACATTACTTATGACGCCTTAGTTTAAAGTTTTTTAGAATGTTACATTAGCACCAACGGTAAAGGTTCTGGTGAAGAAATAAGTATTTCTTCTATCCACACCTGGAGCAAGTGCATCTGAGCCATCAGGCTCTCTTCCACCGTTATCAACTGGTCCTGTATCCGCTAACCTTACTTCAGGATCTACACCTGTATAACCAGTGATGGTAAATACGTTTTGACCTGCAAGGAAAACTCTTACATCACCTAATTTAGAATTAGAAGTGTCGAAGGTGTATCCGATAGACATGTTATCCAATCTTACGAAGTCCGCTTTTTCAACATGCTCTGAGTTATAAGAAGCCGTTTTGACCTCCTTGTTTGCTTTACTAGTGTTCAAGAAGTTAGCACCTGGCTCATCAGGGAATGTTTCGTAGAAAGCTCTGTAAGTATTCACCAAGCTGTGACCGAAAGCACCTCTCAAGAAGATATTCATATCCCAATTCTTGTACTTGAAGTTATTGTTCAAAGACAATTCAAAATCAGGCAATCCAGATCCTTGTACTACCCAGTCATCTCCATTAATTTCACCATCTCCATTTTGATCTTTGAAAATGTTAGCTCCTTCTGCGTCAACACCTTCAAATTCTGGCGCAACGATTTGGCCGATTTCCTTATCTTTTTCTAAGAAGTGTAATCCTACTCCAGACTGATCAATATTCTGTCCTGGTGCTCCCAAGTTCGTTCTAAAGAAAGAAGGAGAGTCGTTAAAGTTATCAAGAACAGTTTTGTAAGAAGTAAAGATAATACCTGGGGAATAACTGAAATCACCCGTATTAATCAACTTGTAGTTAAGAGCCAATTCAATTCCATTAGTGGTGAAACCAGCAGCATTCTTCCAAGTATTTTCTGCCAAGTTTGGTGGTACAGGTACCGCAACCAATAGGATCAAATCTTCGGTAGTTCTATTAAAGAGATCCAAAGCACCAGTCAACTTATAATCGAAAAGAGCGAAGTCAACTCCGAAGTTAAGCTCCTTTTTAGTCTCCCACTTCAAGTCAGGATTTGCATTTGTATTTGGTCCGTAAGAAGGAACATAGTTTCCATTAAAGAAGAACTGCTGTCCAGGAACGAAGATGGATTGGAAAAGGTAATTTTCACCAGGTAAGTTACCAGTCACCCCGTAACCAACTCTTACTTTCAAGTTGTCTACACTCTTAATATCTGCCAATCTGGAGATATCCACACCCGCACTAATTGCAGGGAAAATACCATAACGGTTGTCCTCACCAAAACGGTCAGAACCCTCTCTTCTAATAGAAGCAGATGCAAAGTAAGTATCATCGATGTTTACTGTTGCTCTTGCAAACTGTGCTTGTAGTCTATAGTATCTACCGTAAGATCCTACACCAGCGTTACCCGTTCTGAAGTCAGAGGCTTGGCCCAATTGGTTGTAAGAGTTATCATCGACCAAGAAACCAGTAGCAAAATTACCAAAACCAGACTCATCAAATCTTTGATAAGAGGTACCAGCTAGAACACTGTAATCAATATTTCCAGCATCTCCATCATAAGAAATAACTCCTTCAAAAAGGTTATTCCATTCTTTCTCTTCAGATTTCAATGCTCCGGCATTTCCTTCACCAACACGGTAACGAGAGTCAAGCGGGTAATATTCATTTCGAGAAATGTCTTTACGCTGTCTTGCGTAGCTACCTGTAATTTTCAAACCATCAATGATTTCATAAGTCGCTACAATGTTTGCTAATAATTCGTTGGTTTCTTCTTCCGCTGTATTTTGCTCTACGATAGCAACAGGGTTGAAAGAGTCAAAACCACTTGGGTGGTTGTATGATCCATCTTCAAGAAAAACAGAAGAAGTTGGGTTAGCAATAGTTGCATAACGGAATGCTTCTCTGAATCCTTCATCTGCATTCTTGTTCGTTACGATCAAGTTAAGACCTACAGACAACTTGTCATTCAATGCTTTCTGGTTGATAGATAAACTACCATTGACTTGATCAAATCCTGTGTTTTTAACTACCCCATCCTGGCCTCTATAGTTGAAAGAAACACGGTAGGAAGTTTGGTCAGTACCACCAGCTAAAGAAAGGTTGTGCGACTGTGCAAAGCCATTCTGAGAAATTTCATCATACCAGTCGGTAGATGCTCCGGCATCGTTACCTCCGGCAGCTCTGAATTCTGCGGCAGATGCGATTTCTGGTGTTTTAGAAATTCCTTCGAAGGAAACGTTACCACCATAAGTGATACGAGAAGTTCCTCTCTCTCCTTTTTTGGTTGTAACCAAGATAACACCAGAAGAACCTCTGGTACCGTAAATGGCAGCAGCAGATCCATCCTTCAATACATCAATTGTTTCGATGTCTCTAGGGTCGATGTTAGAAAGGGAAGCACCAGGTACTCCGTCTACAATGACTAAAGGCTCTGTTTGTGCACCAATAGTAGATAGACCTCTAAGACGAATACCGACTTGGCCGTTTGGATCACCACCTGTTCTGGTAATGGTCAAACCAGCTACTTTACCTTGTAATAATTGGGCAGGAGAGTTTACGTTACCCACGTTGAAGTCTTCACTTTTCACACTAACTACGGAGCTAGTGACCTCTTTAGATTTTAAAGTACCGTATCCAACTACGACTACTTCATCTAATAAAGAACCAGAACCTAAGGAAATGTTGAGGACGTCTCCGGTAATGGCTACTTTTTGTGTAGTGTATCCTGTGTAAGAAACCTCCAATTCGGTTGTTCCATCAGGTACATTTAAGGAATAGTTTCCCGAAATATCGGTTACTGTTCCAGATTGAGAACCCACCGCAAGTACGGTTGCTCCAATTAAGGGTTCATTCGTTTCTGCATCCGTAATGACCCCTTTCACCATCTTTTGGGCGTAACCCATAGTTGCGAAGGCCATCATGAATAACAAAAGGAAGCAATGCTTGTAAATGTTTTTCATAAGTTTAAATGATTTAATTAATGGAAATTCGATCACAGTGCTCCATAGGAACAGCTGCAGTGTAATATTAAAGTGTAAAATCTCTTAGATCCTTTTTGGAGTGAAGCTTCAACAGATGTATGGACTTAGAAGGCTACATCTATTAAATTAGTGTCAAATATACTATAAGATAGCAAAATCAAAAATTTTAGAACCGTATTTCTACTAATAATGTCTTAATTGCGTATTAAATCTATTTTAAATGTAAGTATAGTTATTTTACTATTCTTCGCAAAAAGAGATTTTCCGCAAACGATTGCGGGATAGGTTGCTGTTGGTAACTTCTTTTTGTACATTTATATTTGTCCTCAGTAAGACTATATGCTGCCTCCTCTGATACAAGACTTATTTAATGAAAAGAATAACCATCAAAGATTTAGCGAAAATGCTAAATTTATCTACTTCCACCGTTTCCAGGGCTTTGTCTGATCATCCGGATATCAGTGCAGCTACAAAAAGCAGAGTTCGGGTTGCTGCTACAGAGTTTAATTACACAACCAATGTTCATGCTTCATTGTTTCGAAAGAATCGCTCTGGGTTAATTGCTTTGATTCTTCCTGAGATTAATATGTTTTTTACTCCAGGTCTGATCGATGGTATCAATCAGGTGGTTGCCAGCTCCAAGAATTCTTTGATAGTTTTTTTATCTAATAATAGTTTTGAAAGGGAGAAGGAAATCGTCCAGCAGTGTTTGAGGTGGGCAGTGGAGGGCGTATTAATTTCTTTAACAAAGGAAACAACAGATTTAGATCATCTCGCTCCACTCAAAGCTTCAGAAATTGAATGTATTCTACTAGATAAAACGTTGGACAATGATCAATTTCCGACCGTAACCATCGATAATGTAGCGGCTAGCTATAAAATGGTTTCTCATCTGATCCAGAAAGGACATAAAAACATCTTAGGGGTTTTTGGAACTCCAAACTATCAAATCTCTAAAGATCGAGTAAAAGGATACAAAAAGGCGATAAAAGAGCATCAGCTTCCCCTCATTTTAGAAAACATCATCTTGGTGAATAAAAAAGAGGACCTAGATTTTATTCTTCCTCCCATACTTAACTACAACCATCAACTAACTGCCATTTTTACGATGTCGGATGAGTTGCTAGCTAAAAGCTTTTCACTCACAAGATCTCTTGGCAAGGAAGTCCCAAAAGACATTGCAATTGCTGCTATAAGTGATGGGGGTTATCCATATCTTACACATCCTAAGATCACCCACATGAAAGATTCTGGAAAATTGATGGGGCTGAAAGCTTGTACTTTTTTAATTGACAAAATTAACAAGACAGGTGATTTTGAGCTTGATCGAATGATCCTGGAAACTGTTTTGGTGGAGTTGGATTCGGTTTAGGGATTGAGGATTGAGGATTAAGAATTAAGGATTAAGGATTAAGGATTAAATTTTATAACAATAAAAACACAAATAGGAGTATGAGGATTGATCATTTAGCCATATGGGTTGAGGATTTAGAGGGGATGAAATTATTTTATGAAAAATATTTCGAGGCTATAGCTGGTGAAAAGTACCACAATCCCAAAAAGAACTTCACTTCTTATTTTTTAAGTTTTGACCAAGGTTGTCGATTAGAATTGATGCATAAGCCAACAATTCCGAAAAACAAAAACAATGCTATTACAGAGTCGCTTGGGATTATTCACTTTGCTATTTCTGTAGGGAGCACGGATAAGGTTGATGCGTTGACGGAGGAGCTGAGGAGGGATGGTGTTGAAGTGGTTGGTGAGCCGAGGTGGACTGGAGATGGGTACTATGAGTCTGTGGTTTTGGATTTGGAGGGGAATCGGGTGGAGATTATGGCGTGAACTATAGATATACCATTGGCTATGTGCCATATTTTATTTTGGAAAAAGCGACTGCTTAGTTTGGGCAGTTGCTTTTTTTAAAGATAGTAGGCTAGACCTTTCTTGAACAAATACAGAAGGAAGCTGGGTAGTGGACGAATTTCCAATTATCGAAGAGGCTTCTCTTAATGCTCTATTTGACCTTACTTACGGAAAGGTTTTTGCTGAAGGAGCGAAACTTGAAAACAGAATTGATCACTATTTTATTAACGGCCAATTGACCCCAGGAGCTGAAGAGTTTTTGGCAGGAGCAAACTTTAGGGTGAATCCTGCTAAGGTTAATCAAAATTTGAATATTTATTTTAACCTTTTCTCGAAGTCTGACATACAAATTGTAGTGAATGATGCGGTAGGAAATGAAGTGCTACACTGAGATTGGGGAATTATTGAACAACCTCGTTTTATGAAAGTAGTTCATTAGATAGGTCTAGTGATTCTCTTTTAACCAGCTTAAAACTTTTGAAGGTAACAATAAAATTTATTCTATATAAGTAATTGGACAAAATTATTTCAACATAAAATGGAATTGGATTTCAAACTTGAATGAGGCAAAAAACGTAGGCGATGCCTTAGCATCGGCGAGGCTTTTTAACGAAATACAAGAGCGAAAGACTTTTCATTTTATAGTAGAATTAATTTGTACAGTTACTTAGTTATTTAGTTATTCTAATTAATAACTTAAAATATAAATTATGAAAAAGAGCATCAAAGAACTTGCTACTAAAAAGAACAATGTACTTACAAAGGCACAAACTAAAGCTGTTAAAGGCGGAGATGGGCCGCCTACGAAAATTAGCAACTCCGAAAATGGAGGATAAATAAAAACTTCTTTTTAATATTTAACAACTTAGAGGGTTAAAACATAAGTTTTATGCTCTTTAAGTTATTACTTTTAATTGTAAATATTTAATCAAAAATTCAACTTATGAAAAAGAACATTAAAGAACTTGCTTCTAAAATAAACAATGTACTTACAAAAACACAAACTAAGGCTGTCAAAGGCGGAGATGGACCGCCTACGAAAATAAGTAATTCGACTGGCGGCGGATAATTAATACTCCTATTTAACAATCGAAAAACGCTAGAAAATAAATCTATTTTTTTCTAACAATCAAAAATATAACTCATGAAAAAGAACATTAAAGAACTTGCTACCGGAAAGAACAATGTACTTACGAAGGCACAAACTAAGGCTATTAAGGGAGGAGACGGACCTCCTACGAGAATTAGCAACTCCTCAAATGGAGGATAAATATAAACTTCTTGTTAATATTTAAGCAGGTGTTCAATTTAAATTCTATAATAACTTGAAAGACTTTTTGGACTATACTTCGTTAAAAATACCTGTCCGGTGGCCAGACGGGCTCGCCAGCCCTAAGGGGATGGCCGTTCCCCTTTCTAAAGCGTTACAATAACAAGCTACAAATACTGATTAATAATATTCTCAAACAACTCCTGTCTTCCACTACTTGCAGCAAGTTCTTTTTTACTAACCATCTTTGCCAAATCTGTTAAAGTCATCTTTCCTTTTTCGAAGGCTCTTCCTTCCTTAGAATCGAATGAACTATAGCGATCTTTACGTAGTTTTTTGTAATCAGACTTTCGAAGTACTTCATCTGCAACAATAAGTGCACGAGCGAAGCAATCCATTCCTCCAATGTGCGCGTAGAAAATATCTTCAAGGTCTGTGGAGTTTCGACGTGTCTTTGCGTCAAAGTTGACACCACCGCCTTGCAAGCCGCCTGCTTCTAAGAAAATCAACATGACTTCAGCTAACTCATACACATTGTTAGGAAACTGATCCGTGTCCCAGCCGTTTTGGTAATCGCCCCTGTTGGCGTCCATACTTCCGAGCATTCCGGCATCTACCGCTACCTGTACTTCGTGTTGGAAAGTGTGCTGTGCTAAAGTAGCGTGATTTACTTCTAAATTTAGTTTAAAGTCTTTGTCTAATCCATTCTCTTTTAGGAATCCAATAACTGTAGCCGCATCAAAATCGTATTGGTGCTTTGATGGTTCGGCGGGCTTGGGTTCTATGAAAAAGGTGCCTTTAAATCCTTGCTTTCTGGCATAATCTTTTGCCATGTGTAGAAACTTGGCCATGTGGTTCAACTCTCTTTTCATGTCGGTATTCAGCAAGGACATATACCCTTCTCTACCGCCCCAGAAGACATAATTTTCGCCATCCAATTTAATAGTTGCGTCCAAGGCATTTTTGACCTGTGCAGCAGCATGAGCTACTATTTTCATATCAGGGTTGGTAGCCGCGCCATTCATATATCTAGGATGAGAGAACAAGTTAGCCGTTCCCCATAACAATTTAACTCCGGAAGCTTTTTGTTTCCTTTTAGCATACGAAGTCAGCGAATTCAATCGCTTTGCCGACTCCCTCAAAGTGTTGCCTTCCGCCACCAAATCGTAATCATGGAAACAATAATAAGGAACCCCCAACTTGGTAATCAACTCAAAAGCTGCATCCATCTTATCCTTTGCTTGTCTAACTGGATCTTTTGCTTTTAGCCATGGGAAGTTTTTAGTCGCCATTCCAAAAGGATCACCACCCGTACCACAGAGCGAATGCCAGTAAGCCACGGCAAACTTAAAATGTTCGGTCATTGTTTTCCCGGCAACGACCTTGTTCGCATCATACCATTTGTAAGCTAAAGGGTTGTCAGATTCACGGCCTTCATAATTTATCTTTCCTACGGATTTGAAATATTCTTTATCACCAGTTACTATGGTGCTTTTAATTTTTGACTTTGCCATTTTATTATTTTGTTTTTAAAATTCGTTCTAAATCATTTTCCCAAAGATCATATGCCGCTTGATACGGCTTTTTTTCTGTCATTGGAATATACGTCTTCACCATTTCATTGTTTGACATGGCTTCTTTGAGGGAGCTATAGATTCCAGTAGCGACTCCTGCAGCTTTGGCAGCTCCTATCGCGCCAGTTGTTTTCATCATTTCTATCTTACAATTCACTAAAGTAGCAATTGTTGTAGAAAAAGTATTGGATTGAAAAAGATTATCATTTCCTACTCTGATCACGGACAAATTCAGCCCCATTTCTTTCAAAATTTTCATTCCATATACAAAGGAAAAAGCGATCCCTTCTAAACCCGCTCTATAAAGGTGAGACCGATCATGCCTGTTAAAATTTAAATTAACCATATGCGCACCTGTTGATTGATTCGCCAGCATTCGCTCTGCGCCATTTCCAAAAGGGAGCATACGCAAACCATCGGCCCCTACCGGGGCCTTAGAAAGCTGCGATTCCATACTTTCGTAAGACTCTTGTT
The DNA here is from genome assembly GCA_964508085.1 of uncultured Saprospiraceae bacterium. Lineage (GTDB taxonomy): Bacteria > Bacteroidota > Bacteroidia > Chitinophagales > Saprospiraceae > CALGLS01. The sequence continues at coordinate 16,646 of CAZDTI010000036.1, forward strand.
TAGTCGCCACCTGATGTTTCAACCAACTGTACTGAATTCCTGCGCCATTGATACATAACAAAACGCCAATATGCGGATTTTCCTTTTGATGATTGACATGTGCAAAACCATTCACTCGGGACTGGGTATCATAAGAAGCAGTATCCACTACGCCATAAACCACTCCAGAGGTACCGCCAGTTGCAGCTACTTCTCCTGGCTGTAATACATTTAGAGAAAGCGCATTATTTGGTTGATCTCCTGCCCGGTAGGTTATGGGAATACCTGCCTTCAACCCCGTTTCTGAAGCTGCTTTTTGGGAAAGGGCTCCCTGATGGGAAAATGTATTTTTAATGTTAGGAATTAAATCTTTGTCGAACCCGTAGTACTTCATCAATTGATCCGAGATCGTTTCGTTTTTAAAATCCCAAAAAATACCTTCTGACAAGCCGGAAACGGTGGTACAAATTTCACCGGTTAATTTCATGGCAATGTAATCCCCTGGCAGCATTATTTTATGGATGCGTTCGTAAAGGGCTGGTTCATTATCTTTGACCCACTTCAATTTAGAAGCCGTAAAATTTCCTGGTGAGTTTAGCAGATGAGATAAGCAATACTCCTCCCCCATTTCCCGAAAGGCTTGCTGGCCAATTGGGACAGCGCGGCTATCGCACCAAATAATAGAAGGCCGCAATACCTTATGTTCCTTATCAACCAAAACAAGACCGTGCATCTGATAAGCGATGCCAATTCCTTTAATTTCATCAGCATCAATTTGGTGGTCCTGTAAGATTTTTGTTGTGGCTTTACAAAGATTATCCCACCAAAACTCAGGATCCTGTTCTGCCCAACCGGCTTGTGAAGCTGAAATGCTCATTTCCTTTTCTGGGTATTGAGCAAGGGCTATTTGGTGGCCGTCTTCTGCACGGACTAATGCGGCTTTTATGGAGGAGCTTCCAATATCGTAACCTAGGAGATACATTGTTTATTTTTGTGTGAAAAGAAATCGCATTTACAGGCTACATCAGTTCAGCAGTCCAATCGCACAAGGACAAACACCCGTATATTCTTCAATGCCTTTTTGAATAAGGGCTAAATATAAAAAAATATGTCCATTGCGTATAATTTACACTAAGAGAATCATTAATGAACCCTTCCGAATGAAGGTTGTTTTTTGTAACGAGTTCTCCTCAAATGATATTGATAAGTATCTTTTCTTTCACTCTTCTTTTAATCCAGGAATTATACTTTAGACGAATTAACACGCTGGTATTTTTTCAAAATTCAAAAATTTGGTTGTAGTCGTATTCCTTATCTATCTAAAATGGAAGTATATGAACCATTTTCTCCTGTTACATAGAAGCCCTGATTTTCCTGATATTTTCGCTTACACCAAGGCTCTTCTTCCAAAAAAGCATGTCACAAAATCAGAGAATAAAAGTAATTGGCATTATTTTCTCATTTCTGTCATCAATGTTAAGGCTTATCTCTTTCTTTTGATTGGCTCAATTACGACAAAACTTCCCCTCCCCTATATTAAATATCTTATTAGCCTATATCCTTCTTTTCCTAATCTTCTTTTATGTTTTCATTTAAAAACCATATTTAAAATCTTGTATTCATGGTAAAGAATTTACTCAAAAAGGTATTAAGACTAGGGCTCAAACTTTCTATTTTTGCCGCTCTTTTATTTTTCACAACTTCCTTACATGCTCAGTTTTCAAAAATAAGCGGAGCAAATGGATTAGATGATTCCTCAGGCGGAAGAGTCAATGGACAGGCTTGGGGGGATGTTGATAACGACGGTGATCTGGATGTAATTTTTCATATTGGAGCAGGTGGCAGTGCAACAAATGGAAGGCTTTTCATTAACTCCGGGGCACCGAATTTTACGTTCGCAGATAGTACAGCTTCTCTGATTAATGGATTTAATGACAATGTAAATTTTGGTAGACAGATGTTGATCGTTGATTTTAACAACGACGGCTACAACGATATTTTAAGAGGTTTTGGAAGTTTCAATCCTACGGAAATATATTTTAATAACGGTCCTCCACACTATACTTTTGGAGATGCTACTCAACAACCAGATTTACTAATAGGTGCACCAGGTGATGGCCAAGAATTCAATACAGAAGGTATTGCAGCTGTAGATTGGAATCAGGATGGTTGGCTAGACATTATAGTTGATAATGATGGGGGCGGTAATGATGTTTATGAGAATGACATGATGGGAGGCTTTACCTATATTTCTCCAGGTACCGATGTTGGCCAAACTGGCTTTCCTGCATCTCATTCTGGAGATGGAGATTATATGACCGCAGCGGATGTGGATAATGATGGGTATGTCGATTTATATGGACGTAAAACCGCGGTATCGAACTATTGGTATTTTAACTCGACTACTAAACAGTTTGAAACACAGGCAAACCCTAATATTGTTTCTTCAGAATCTGACAAAGGGGGAACCATGTTTTGCGATTTTGACAATGATGGAGACTTAGATTTACTCTGGACCTCACAAGGCACGAATCAAATATGGAGAAATGACGGGGCAAATGTATGGACAGCCACTGGAATTCCAGCTGCACCAATTGCAACTCAGACAAATATTGATGGTTGTGATTGCGGGGATTATGATAATGATGGAGACATTGATATTATTTTAGGAGCTTCGGGTGGTAATAGTTATCTATTGGAGAACACGACAACAGGAGGAACACTATCTTTTACGACTAATAATCTGGCAACCAGCGCCAATACGGAATCTGTTACCTTCACTGATTTTGATAATGACGGAGATATGGATTTGTACTTTGTAGTAGATGGTGCTGCCAATCAATTATGGGAAAACTCCACCGACGATAATAACTTCTTGTATGTAAATGCTATGTACGACAATGGAAATTCGTCTCAAAGAGATGCCATTGGCGCAAACATTATGTTACATACCTGCGAAGGAGATACACTACAAATAAGACAGGTAAACGGAGGAAAGGGCCATGGTTCACAACATCAGAAGAAAGTACATTTCGGTTTGGCCCCCGATAATGAGTATATGATTCAAGTAAATTATGTTTATAAAAATGGATCACGGAGTGTTGTAAGAAAAGCAGTAATTCCATCCCAGATGCCTAATCAGGAATTTACCGTTTTAGATTCCGATACTGATGACACCTTCGCTTGCACGGACAAAGATATGGATGGCGTTTATGACCAAAATGATTTAGATGATGATAATGATGGAATTCCAGATGTAGAGGAAGATGGTGGTACTGGTTTTAATCCACACGGAGATGCTGACGGTGATGGAATATTGAATGTTTATGATTCCGCAGATGCTACTTCAGGGTTTCCGGCATTCACAGATAGTAATAATGATGGATTAAATGATGCTTACGATTCGGATGGAGATGGAATCGCTGACTTTATTGATTTGGATGCCGACAATGATGGTATTCCGGATATCATCGAAGCTGGTGGGATTGATACCAATGGAGACGGGCAAGTCGACTACCCTACCCCTAACGATCCAACAAGTATGGTGGACGTAGACGGTGATGGTTTAGATGATGGCTTGGATGATCAGGATAGTGGATCCGGAGGAAGCGAAGTAACGAATGGAACCGCTCTTGCTAATCCGGATTCGGATAACGATAATCTGGCAGATGCTTTAGACCTTGATGCCGATAATGATGGTATTCCTGATTTAGTAGAAATTGGTGGGATTGATTCCAATGGTGATGGTTTGGTAGACGTAAGTACCGATGCGGATAATGATGGATTTGCCGATGTTTATGATCCGGATGATGATGGTACACCAGGAGTAGATTCTGGAGAGGATACGAACCCACTCGTAGAGACAGATGGTAGCGGAGTTTTCTTAAATGGAGCAACAGGCGCTAGCCTCGACACGGACGGAGATGGTTTCACTGATCACTTGGATTTAGACGCTGATAATGATGGTATTCCAGATATTGTAGAAGCTGGTGGTTCTGATCCTGATAATGATGGAAAAGTAGATACAGGTCTTGCTCCTTGGGATTCTGACGAAGACGGTTTAGCGGATGTTTACGATGAGAACAATTCCGGTACTTCCTTAGTAAAAACAACAGCAGACACTAATTCAGATGGCAAAATAAACGCTACCGAAACAATGCTTGCTGGTGGTTCTAACAATATAAATGTAGATACGGATGTGGCCCCTAATCATTTAGATCCTGATTCGGATAATGATGGTATTACAGATGTTGTCGAAAATGCTTCAGGGGATACAGATGCTGACAATGGCGGTTCAGGCGACTTAGACGGAACAGTGAATAACTATACCGATGTTGCGGACTCGAATGGATGGAACGACTCCAGTAATTCAACCACTACCGATACCGACGGAGATGGCATTCCTGATTACCTGGATATTGATGCTGATAATGATGGTATCGTAGATTATAGAGAAGGGGTTTGTTCTACCTGCCCTACTTTCACCATTGATCCCGTAGCAAATGATACAGATACGGACCAAGACGGAGTGTTAGATATTTATGAAGACTTAACTTCAGCGAACGCAACCGGTGGTACAAACAAGGGTACAAACCCAAATATAGATGACAACTCTGGTAACAGCGATCCGGATTATTTAGATACCGATACCGATAATGACGGTACTTTCGATTGGACGGAAGGCTATGATGCCAATAACAACGGGCAAGCAGCAGATGATCTCATATTAACAGCTGCTTCATATGAAATGGCCACTAGTAATGGCTTCTATACCACCGCAGATGCGGATAGTGACGGGCTTCCTGACTGGATGGACAACCAGCCTTCCATAGCTGGGTTTGACGAAAACGCCAGACCTCCATTCCTTGATCCACTTTCTTCTTTCTGGCATGATGAAGATGGAGATGGATTAGTTGATTTGTTGGACACAACTGAAGGAGGGGGTAATGCTCCTACACCTGATCACAATGGTGGAGATGACCTAGACTGGAGAGACAATACCATTGCCGCTCCCCTACCTGTGGAGCTCGTAAGTTTTACGGCTAAGATGAAAAAATGTGATGTGCTATTAGAGTGGGTAGCTGCTAGTGAAGAGAACTTTGATTATTACGAGATTCAAAGAAGTAGCGATGGAAGTAATTTTTCAAAACTAACAACCATTACAGGTAAGGGACAAAATGGAGGTCTTATTATTTATGATCTTATAGATGATCAGGTCACTGAAAATAATTATTACCGTCTTAAAATGATAGATATCGATAATACTTTTGAATTTTCTAAAGTCATTCATATCAAATCAGATTGTATTGATGAAAATGAAATGAATGTCTTTCCAAATCCTGTGGGTACTAAAGAAGGTGTTCTATCTATAAAGGTGTTTTCTAATATTGATGAGCAGCAATTCATAGTAGTAAACATGCAAGGAGTGATTGTCAAAGGATTAAATCTAGGTATGGAACAGGGTTGGAATCATATTCGTTTAGATGTATCTGATTTACCTGTTGGTACTTACTTCTTTAAACAATTAGATAACAATAGGTATAAGCAGTTTACGATACAAGAATAATGTTAGCATTTGAAGTAAATAAAATGAGTCAGTCCGATTTAGACGAATAGGATTGATGGATCGCAATAATCGACAGCCCTTTTAAAAGGGCTGTCGATTTTGTTTTTTCGTACAAATTGATCTGCCAAAATCAATTATTCCTTGGCAACATTCGTAGAAATTTTATCCACGATATACCATCTGTCTTTTAGTTTCATTAAGTTAAAATAGTCTGTAAACAATCGCTTAGGCGTTTCCAATTCCACCTTGGCCGCAGCGATCGGGCCTGTGATGTCAATACTGATTATTTTTCCTGCAGAATTTTCTTTTCGTGGTCCCGGTTTGAAAAATCCTAAGTAGGTAGCTCTGTCATAAATCACCACTTTTTCGTCTCTGATGTTTTTGAGTTGGCAGGTAATATCCATTGCGGAGCCAATTTTAGTCGTGTCATTAGAGATCCAACCTTCAAAATAATTTTCAATGGTTTGTTCGATAAGTGTTTCGTCAGCTGATTTTTCAACTGGTTTTTCAATTGACTCTTTTTGTTCACAAGAAAGCAACAGAAAGAAGAGTGGGAGTAGATAAGTAATTGATTTCATAATTATAGTTTAGTGCGTTTTATTTCTTATTCTTATGATTCGACCATTGTCTTCATCGGTCAAAATGTAAAGTTTTCCTTCCGGACTTACCTCTGCCTTTCGGGTTCGAACCCGATCATCTACAAAAAGTTCTTCTACACTCTTCACTGTTTCTCCATTGATTGTAAGTCGCCAAAGGCTCCCCCTTGATAAGCCGGGAACGATTAAATTATTTTCCCAGGATGCAAATTCATCACCAGTATAAAAAGTCAATCCGGTTGGTGCAACGGTGTGTAACCAATACCAAATGGGTGAGGTAAAATCTACCCCTTCTATTTTTGATGGTGAATAATTCTTGTCTCGGTATTTCCCTGAAGTGATGTTTGGCCATCCATAATTCGCTCCTTTTTTTAGAACGTTTATTTCATCACCTTGAATCGTTCCATGTTCTGAGAACCAAATTTTTCCCGTTTGCGGATGTGTTGTTATTCCCTGGGCAGCCCGAATACCTACCGCATACATCCCCGCTACGGCATCTGCACCAAAATCCGGATTATCTGAAGGAATGCTACCATCCGGGTTGATCCGATATATTTTTCCACGCTTATCTTTCAGATCCTGAGCAATCGGAACTTCAGGTTCTAAAACTTCATTGAATAAACGTTCGCCAATGGTGAAATATAATTTACCGTCCTCTCCGAAAGTCATTCCTCCACCATAGTGAAACAAGCCATGTGCATAAGGGGTGGCAACAAACAAGGTTTCAATTTCGGTTAACACATCCTCCTTCAAAATAGCTCGAATGACTTTGGTCGTGGATTTTTCTTCCTCATTTTGAGAAACATAAGAAACATAAATCCTGTTATTGGTCTCAAAATCGGGATCAAGCAAGACTTCAAAAATCCCGGCATTGTATTTCGCTTTATAGCCATCTGCGTCTCGCGGAAAGATTCCAAATTCAAATTTCCCTTTGACCATTTGAATGCTATCCGCCAAGTCACTAGGAAATCCTTTGATGGGATATTTTGTTTTTGTCGAAAGATTCACGCGAAGGAGATCGCCATCTTTTTCCGCTACAATCACCATTTCTTCATTGATAAAATCCATACTCCATGGACGTTTCAAATTTTCGATAACCGTTTCTTTGATGGGAATAATTTCTGTGTTTCTAGCTTGCGAAATCACCGTATCGGGTTTGGTATCTGGATTGGTACAACTCACGAATAACAAAATAAAACTCGTAAGGAAGAGACTTGCTTTTTGTAGAATAGATTTTATCATCGCTTTTAATTTTTTTACAATAGAGTCTATGTCTGGGGATTTTGTATAGGAACCAAATAGAGACCCGCCCGATCCGACGATCAGTCGGGCTGGTTTTTACAGCAACCGAGGAAGGCGCGGAACCTAATAGCCTTAGCTATTAAGGTGAGCACGTGACGAAAGTTGATTTAAAAAGATCATTTGGGCTCCATACTAAATCTCTAGTCATAAACTCTAATATATTAAAAACGTAGCAAAACAAGGATTTTGAAGTAAAAAGAAGTCGTAGTGGTTCTTGGTTATATTAGTGGGTAAATAAGGGTGGATGATGGTAGATAAGGATTTCCCACTAACGCTTAGTTCGCGATTCATTCGCTAGTGGGAAACCCTTCTTGCCAATGAAACTTGGAGTAAATAGACTTTAGAATGGGAGCAATTGATATAAAAAATGGTTTGTCTGTTATTAAACAACAAACAATCCATTCTCTTTTCAATATAGTAACAACAATTACATTACAAGTGGAGAATACAATCCCCTATGAATTTTGAGCCCAACTTTATAGTGGTTTAAAAGAAAGGGCCAAATCGTTCTGAATGACAAGTATATCCATTTGGATTGCGAACCAAATAATCTTGATGGTTCGGTTCTGCCGCCCAAAACGTAGTGTAAGGTTCCAAAGTCGTCTTTACTTCTTTTCCCCACCTTTTGGAATCATCTACAATTTTAATGACCTCTTTCGCCATTTCTTTTTCGGCCTCATCTTGAAAAAATATCGTGGACCGATAGCTTGAACCTATGTCATTTCCCTGACGGTTGACCGTGGTCGGATCATGGATACGGAAAAAATAATCTAAGATGAGTTTGAAGGAAGTTTCCGCAGGATCGTAGGTCAGCTCGATTCCTTCTGCATGTCCAGGATGATTTTGATAAGTCGGATTGTCATTGACTCCTCCGATATAGCCCACTTCTGTGTCTTTGATTCCTGGTCTTACTCTGAAGAGGTCTTCCATTCCCCAAAAACAACCTCCTGCAATGTATGCTTTTTTTAAGTTATTCATTTTTACTTTTTTAATAATTGAATGCTGCGCTTTACTCGATTTTTTGTCGTCTGTGTTATACTAATTAGAGTAAATACTATGTTTCAAACAAATGGATGCTGGAATAGTTGATTTTATGAGGGAATTCCTTTTAAGAGATTAGCTTTCTTTGGGGAAAAAATTTTGGTTGGAGAATCCTTGTTATTCTGGATAACTTCCTAGGTACCACAATCCATTTTACGATGATCGTGAGATAAACTAGTCATAATCCTTGTTATCTTGGAAGAGTATTAGGGGATGCAACTGCCATTGTAATGATGGGGCTTAATCCTTGTTATTTTGGATAACCGTTCAGACAATCACTTCTTCCATAGAAACAATTAACGATGACAGGTCTTAATCCTTCTTATTTTAGAAGAGCACTCAAACGTGATACACAATGTAAAGACGAAACCAGCGACTGATGTCTTAATCCTTGTTGTTCTGGAAGTGCTCTTAGAAATGGACCAACGGCTGAAAAGTTTACCATAACGTTTGAATCTTAATCCTTGTTTATTTGGATATCTAATCTGAGGTCTTAAAAAGCGGTAAAGTACGAATTATTCGCTTGTCTTAATCCTTATTTTTTTGGAAGAGTAATCAGATAGCAATTTATGGGAGAGGTACGGCTGATGATAAAGGGTCTTAATCCTTGTTGTTTTGGAAATGCACTCAAACATATATTGGCTAACACTACATTTGTATCCAAAAATGTCTTAATCCTTGTTGGTTTGGAAGAGCTCTTAGACTTAATTCTGAAGGTATGCAGTACTTTATTGCTCTGTCATAATCCTTGTTATTTTGGAAGAGCACTTAGATTCTATCTGGCTGGAATACGATGTTTTGTCGTTATTGTCTTAATCCTTGTTATTTTGGAATACCATTCAGAGCCTTATTGGATATTACATGATAGAGACAACGTTCGAGTCTTAATCCTTGTTATTTTGGAAGACCATTCAGACCTATAAAAAACTTAAAATATTGATTTTCAATCACTTAATCTTCTTCAATTGTCATCTGAATGTCAGAGCTGTGTTTTTCCACGATTTTTAGTCAATATAGAGAGTATGCACCTGATTCATAATTAATGGCCAATTTACGACTTGTGTGCCAAAGGACAAAGCGGATTTATCTATTTGTGGCGCAAGTGGTAGAATGAGTAAACTGTCTTTTTCGCTGATGGTTTATTCAAAGCACTTTTGTGCTTTTTTTATGGGTTAATTCTCGTTTTACTTCCGGAGAAAGAATATTGTGAATGTCTTGTTTTATGAAAGTAAAAACTTTAGGCTAAGCAAGAGCTTAGCAATTGTGGCTTTATTGTTATATTTCAAGTGAAAATCCTTGTTATTTTGGAAGGACACTTAGACTGCAAAGGCGAGAAGAAGCGAATGAGGAGCTTGATTAACCTTAATCCTTGTTATTTTGGAACACCATTCAGACCTGACGTGGAAGATGACGACCACGTTTTGACATTTGAGTCTTAATCCTTGTTATTTTGGAATACCATTCAGACTGGAAGAATTTATTACTGGCTTGGTGTTAATGAGTCTTAATCCTTGTTATCCTGGAAGAGCAATCACGAACTTTACGAAACCTTTATCTATATGCTGAATAGTCTTAATCCTTCTTGTTTTGGACAACTACCCTTAGTTAAAGTTTGACTACTTTTTTAACCCTACGGCTTGTGAATCCTAACCCTTGTTATTCTGGAAAACCAATCAGATAGCGATGCAGTACCTGACTTTCTGGAAAACCAAGTGGAGCTCTAATCCTTGTTTTTTTGGAAGATCATTCAGACATAAATGCAGGAGCAATATTTCCAGTCCCTAGGTCTTAATCCTTCTTATTTTGGACACCTATTTAATATTTCAATTGGAGGTGAGATTGACCTCAACCTCTGCGAGTCTTAATCCTTGTTATTTTGGAAGAGCATCCAGACAACCTTTACATCAAAGCAAAAAGTAAAGCGTTTCAAGTCTTAATCCTTGTTATTTAGGAAGAGCACTTAGATTCTATCTGGCTGGAATACGATGTTTTGTCGTTATTGTCTTAATCCTTGTTATTTTGGAATACCATTCAGACTGAAGTTGTTGAAATCTCCGAACACTTTGCAAGTAAGTCTTAATCCTTGTTATTTTGGAATACCATTCAGACCTATAAAAAACTTAATACATTGATTTTCAAATACTTAAACCATTTCAATTGTCATCTGAATGTCAGAGCTGTGTTTTTCCACGATTTTCAGCCAATGAAAAGGGCATGCACTTGATTCATAAATAATGGCCAATTTACGACTTGAGGACCAAATAACAAAGCGGATTTATCTATTTGTGGAGGAAGTAGTAGAATCATTAAATGGCCTTTCTCTCTGATGATTTCCTCAAACCGATTTTCACCTATTTCAGTGAAGTTCCTTTCATAGTTCTTGCGGAGATGGAAAAATTCTATACTCGGCGCGGGATAAATGATTTTGTAAGCAACTGTGTTCTGACTACATATTTTTATTGTTATGCTTTAAATGTAAAATCCTTGTTGCTTTGGAAGACCACTCAAATTTTATTTCCATTGGAACCGTGACACAATCGTAAACGGGCCTTAATCCTTGTTATTTTGGAATACCATTGAGACGATATTGATATCTCTTGTTTTGGATGTACTGTGAAGAAGTCTTAATCCTTGTTGTTTTGGAAGAACACTCAGGCCTCTATAGGAACGGACACCCTAAACCTAGGCGGATGGTCTTAATCCTTATTCTTGTTGGATTACAATTAAAGGTAACAATTATCGACGAGAAATATTCACATAGCACTTATTAAAACACCTCAGCAGCCTCCTCCACATACTCCTTCGGGAATTGAATAACAAAAGTACTCCCCTTCTTTTCCTCCGACTGAAGTACAGACACCTCCCCATTAAGTTTCTCTACCATACTTTTGGTAATGCTTAGTCCTAATCCGGAGCCGGAGTAGAGACTTCTATTATTTAACCGCTTAAACATCCCAAAGATCTGGTTTTGATACTCGGGAGCAATTCCGATACCGTTATCTTCAATTTCGAAGCGATGGGTTTGATCGACCAACTGGTAGTTCACTTTTATTGAAACGACTTGCTGTACATTAAAAATGACGGCGTTCGCTAAAAGATTTCGAAATATGGTATTTATGATTTTAGGAACAACGACAATACGACCAAGCTCATTACACTCTACTTCTATTGTTTTATCTGTATAATTCTCCTTTAGTTGATCGACTATATTGTGAATGAGTTTGTTTACATCGACGCTAATCTTATCAGTCGTTTCAACTTGGTTTATACTATGGAAGGTGTCTATATCTTGAATGAGTTGAGATAGCTGTAAGCCACTTCGTTCTATAAAACCTAAGTACTCGGAGGTTTTGGGTGGGTTCCCAACGACCTTTGTCGCTAGTTTACTAAAACCGACAATGCCCCTTAAAGGCTCTTTTAAATCGTGTGATAAAATGCGATTAAATTCATCAAGTTCTTTATTCACTTTAGACAGTTGGTCATTGGATTCCCTCAGGTTTACCGTTCGCTTTAAGACTTCGCTTTTAAGTTCTTTATTGTATTTCTTATTTTGGAAAAAAGCACCAAACAAAATAAATAGAGACATTGTAACTAAGGCAATGAGGGCATAAAGCAATTTTTTCTGCGTTTTTTCTTTGGTTATTTCCGAGGCGAGAAGTGCATTGTCTTTTTCCTTTTGTTCAGAGTCATATTTAATTTTCAGATAAGCTGTCTTTTGCCTTTTTTCATCTTCCTCTAATTTTGCCTTTGCCTCATTATAGGCGAGTACGTAATCATAAGCCAATTCAAATACACCCATTTTTTTACAAACCTCATGACACTGATTATTGACAAGCATTTTTGTATGTATGTCATTGGAGTCTGCCGATTCGACAATACGACTATAGATTTCTAAAGCCTCAGGGTAACTCCCCTTCACTGTGTTTAGTTCTGCTTGAAATAAGTGGATATTAGCTATGACATGCTGATCTAGTGTATTTTGATCCAAGGCGATTAATTGCTCTTGAATATATTCCGCGGAATCAATTTGAGTCTGCTCTAAAAAAATATCTCCTTTGAGTAACAAGAAATCCACTTTCAAAACCTGGATATTTTCTTCTTCCAAATAATTTAATCCTCTTTCTACGACTGCCAATGCTTTATCAAAATCCTTGGCTTTTGCATAGGTTTCTCCCAGTTCAAAATCAATCAATCCAATGGTCGTTGGTCTCACATAAAATGTTTTTTGCAATTCGACCAATTGTAAAAAACATTTGATTGCCTCTTCAAAGTCGTCTTCATCAGCATAGAGCTGCCCCAATGAATAGAGGCTACTGATTAAGTTAGCCGTATCTTTTTTCTGAATAGCCAAGTCTATGTTTTCATAGTAAGCTTGCTGGGCGGACTCCAGATCACCAATACTCATATAGGTAAACCCTTTTATGTAGCTGAGTCTTCGAATATCCGCCATTCCAAAATCACCGTTTCTAAGTAATTTATCTGTTTCAACAACAATTTGATAAGCCGCCAGTGGATTATTGTTGTTTAGTTCAAAATAGATCTTTTGAAAATTATAACCAAATAGAAGGGAGTCAGGGAGAGCGGTCCCTTTATCTATTATCTTTCTGCATTCTGAAAAGGCCTGCCTTGTAATATCTGCATCTCGATAAAGGTATTTATCTATGGAATCAAGATATACGAGAAATTTGTCTTGATCGGTAGTTTGCTCTGTAAAGCTGCCTTCAAAAAGCGTAGGAGATTGAGCCCCTCCATTATTTAAGAAGAAAATAAAAAAAACGCAGATATGAAGTAAAGCGGATTTTTTCATAGTCGGCTCTGGCACAACTACAACATAATAATGTTGGTTTTTCTCCACATATTAGTATGATACATGAGAATTTGCGCTTAAGAATTTTGTTGGGTTATCTAGTGTTAAAGCAACGAATTGCTCCTCAACTACTTACTACGTCAAAATCTAGCTTAGAGATTCATTATTTTAGAAAATAATTTAAAACAGTTTTTAGTTGTTGTCACAAATTGACCATCGTTGTGGGAATGTTTAATAAATAGTGTCCAAAATGAAAGCGTAAAACATAACAGGTTAATATTGAGTACTTTGCGTGCTTAGCGAACTTTGCGCTCACCAAAAAATGAAGACTCCCTCGTTGTTATAAATATTAATGCCTCTTTCCAGATAAAACATTGAAGCGCTAGACCAAATTTTAACGCTATTCAAATTCATTGATTTACCAGAATCCATAATAACCTACATTTTCTCAAACTTCAAAATCCCACGCTCTCCTGTTGACAGTTTCTCTACCCGCAAGAGATACAAGCCTACTGGCAGATCAGCAACCTCCAAGCGGACAAGTTCCTGACTAGTATTCATCGTCACTACTTCCTGCGCCATTACATTATATACACGCACCCCATACTCCCCTACTTCCTCCATTTTCAGAAACAAATAATCCGAGGTTGGATTTGGATACAACTTAACGGCCAAGTGATTCAACTCAGGTCTCAAGCCCACCATCAAATCCTCTCCATCGCAATCTTCATCAATACCATTGTTTGGAATTTCAATCGCATCTGGATTTACTTCTGCCAATTGATCGTCACAATCTTCATCCGAATTAAAACCATCGTTGTCTGCATCTATAATAAGGTACAAACCATCACAGTCTTCATCTATATCATTGTTTGGAATTTCAATGGCCACTGGACTTATCAAGGAATCCAAATCGTTACAATCTAAATCAGAATTAAAACCATCGCCGTCTTCGTCAATGATTTGAGCAATACCGTCACAGTCTTCATCCATGGTATTGTTGGGTACTTCTGTGGCATCGGGATTGATGAAAGCATTAAGGTCGTCGCAGTCCTCGTCAGAATTGAAACCGTCATTGTCCAGGTCTATGACTTGCGCGATGCCGTCACAGTCTTCGTCGACGTCATTGTTTGGAATTTCGTTGGCAGCGGGGTTGATTGCAGCATCAAAGTCATCGCAATCTTCATCAGAATCATAGCCGTCCATGTCTTCGTCAGTGAATTCGAATATTCCATCGCAGTTTTCATCGACATTGTTATTAGGAATTTCTATTGCATCTGGATTAATCATCGCATCCAAATCATTACAATCTTCATCGGAGTTGAAACCGTCGTTGTCAATATCTATGATCAGGTCTTCCCCATCACAATCTTCGTCAATGCCATTGTTTGGAATTTCGAGACCGGATGGATTGATGTTCGGGTTTTGATCATCGCAATCTTCAACAGAATTGAAACCGTCATTGTCCAGGTCTATCATCCCAAAAACATTATCGCAATTTTCATCAATATTGTTATTTGGAATTTCAATGGCATTCGGATTTATCGCAGGATCCAAATCATTACAATCTTCATCAGAATTGAAACCATCATTATCAATGTCAATCACCAGAATGACATCATCACAATTTTCATCAATATCATTGTTTGGAATTTCGACAGCAATTGGGTTAATGGCCGGATTAAAATCATCACAGTCTATCGAAGAATTAAAGCCGTCACTATCAAAATCAGTAAACAAGGTGATGCCGTCACAATTTTCATCAATATTATTATTTGGAATTTCGAAAGCATTGGGATTGATGTTCTCATCAAAATCGTCACAATCTTCAAAAGAGTGGAAACCGTCATTGTCAGAATCAATAACCAATGCAATGCCATCACAATCTTCATCAATGGTATTGTTAGGGATTTCTATCCCCCCTGGATTGATATTTCCATTCATATCATCACAATCTATCGAAGAATTATAACCGTCTCCATCTGCATCAATGAGCAAAGCGATGCCGTCGCAATTTTCATCAACGCTATTATTAGGAATTTCCAACATTCCGGAATTTATATTCGGATTATAATCATCGCAATCCTCATCAGAATTGAAACCGTCATTATCGATATCCACGATCAAAGCAATCCCACCACAGTCTTCATCAACGGTATTGTTGGGAATTTCAATCGCACCGGGACTGATGTTGGCGTTCATGTCATCACAATCCACTAAAGAATTGAATCCGTCATTGTCGTTGTCAATTAAGAGAATGATGCCATCACAATTTTCATCTACGCCATTGTTAGCGATTTCCATTTCTGCCGGATTGATCAATGGATTTAAATCGTCGCAATCTATACTAGAGTTGAATCCGTCATTATCCGCATCAATTATGAGTGTTGTTTCATCGCAATTTTCATCAATGTTATTGTTCGGGATTTCTACCGCATCAGGGTTGATGGCCGGATCATTATCGTCACAATCTTCATCAGAATTAAATCCGTCGTTGTCCTCATCAATCACCAGTGTGATCCCATCACAGTTTTCATCAACAGTATTATTAGGAATTTCCGGTAGTGCAGGATTAATGTTATAATTCAAGTCATCACAATCTTCGTCAGAGTTAAAACCGTCATTATCATTGTCAATTATCAAGGCGACGCCGTCACAGTTTTCATCAACATCATTATTTGGAATTTCAATGCCCAATGGATTAATATTCGCATCGGTATCATCACAATCTACATCCGAGTTGTAGCCATCGTTGTCCTCATCGATCACTAAAATAATATCATCACAATTTTCATCAATAGTATTATTAGGAGTTTCAGCAGCACCCGGATTTATATTTGCATTCAAATCATCACAATCCTCATCGGAGTTGAAACCATCGTTGTCATTATCAATGATCAGAATAATCCCATCACAATTTTCGTCAACATCATTATTTGGAATTTCTACAGCCTCCGGATTAATCGCCGCATTCGTTTCATCACAATCGACTTCTGAATTATAACCATCCTCATCTGCATCAATCACCGCAGCTACTTCATCACAATTTTCATCAATGTTATTATTTGGAATTTCAATGGCATCCGGATTAATGGCTGGATCATTATCATTACAATCCTCATCGGAATTAAAACCATCGTTATCTGCATCGATATAAAGGGCTACGCCATCGCAATCTTCATCAATAGTATTGTTCGGAATTTCCGTTGCCCCGGGGTTTATATTTGCATTAAAATCATCGCAATCCAGGTCTGAGTTAGAACCAT
>CAZDTI010000037.1:0-33133 GCA_964508085.1 uncultured Saprospiraceae bacterium
TTTACTGGTTTGGTAATGGGTGGGATACAATCTATGTCTCGGTCGACTTACTCTAAACTCATTCCAGAAAAAGCAGATAATACAGCTTCCTTCTTTAGTTTCTTTGATGTTTGTGAAAAACTGTCGATGGTGTTAGGACCTTTCTTTTTTGGTTTCATTGCTTATTATACGGGGAGTATGCGAAACAGTATTTTTTCTTTGATTTTGTACTTTGTTTTGGGTCTATTTCTATTAAGTTTTGTTAAAGTAAGGCGAACCATTACCTCAGCTTAAATTGGTAGAAAAACAACAGCGCAACGATATATACCCATTACGAAATGGTTTGGGTATACTTGAAGCGAGAGCATCGTTGCGCTGTATCATTTCCTCTAAAACTTATGAAAGAGAATCATTCCTAAGCCCTCAACTTCTTCGTCCTCTTTTTAAAGGCATTTGAAATCTGTTTCTTAGAATAATTGTGTTCTATCAAAATCTCATCCATCAATTCAGAGATAGTAGACAATAATCCGTGTATCTGCTTTTTAGTATGCATACGACTTATTGTCATTCGAATACCACTGTTATTTACAGGTACGCTCGGATAACCAGCAACTCCGGTATAGTAGCCACGTTCCAATAACCGCTTGCACAGTTTTGTTGCCATATCTGGCTTACCAGCACCGATGTATTTAATCGGAGTTGAAGAGAAGCTTACCAGCGGTAAATCCAACTGCTTTGCTACCTTTTGAAAATACATAACATTCTTTTGCAGTTTATCTTGATGTTCGTAAATCTCTGGGCTGAGATGAATCTTTGCACTGGCAATACTTGCGGCAACGATAGGCGGCTGAAGTGGACTTGAAAAAATATGAGAACTACCACAGTTACGAATAAGGCTCGCCATTTCTTTATTTGGACAAACCGTAACGCCACCACTTGTACCAAAGCCTTTAGCCATAGAAGTGGTAAGTACCATTCGTGGATGAGCGCCCACGAGATCGGCTATGTACCCCTTCCCATTTTCACCAGTCCAACCCAAGCCATGGGCATCGTCAACGTAAAAATGGAGTTGTTCATGTTTTTCCATCAAAACAAATAACTCTGCAATTGGGCAAACATCGCCATACATCGAATAAACACCATCGGCCATGTACCAAATTTTGTCATGCTTTCCTTTGAGTGCTTCAATTTTTTGATCCAGCTGCTCCATATTATTATGGCGAACAACCTCTACATGGGTTCCGGTAGCTGCCACCGTACGAGTAGCCATTTGCACACTATTGTGTACTTGCTGATCCAGAATAATTGCATCGTTTTTTCCAACAATAACTGGCAGGTTTGCCATATGTCCCAGTGTGGTGGAAGTTGTTACTAAGGCTGGAGCACCAAATATTTTCGACAACAAGCCTTCTAATTCTGAATGAATTGGAAGAGAAATATACGCTCTGGAAGAAGAAAATTGAACACCAAAAGTGTCAATAACCTTTTTTGCAGCGTCTTTCAATCGCTCGTCAATTTCGAGGTTGAGATAAGAACAAGAACCAAAGAGATTTGTCTCTTTTCCATTAAGGCTGATGGTCGTACCTTCAATTCTTTTAGGATCAATTTCTACGTGGCCTATGCCTACGTCCTTAATCCAATTCATGTTTTGATTGACAGCGTCAATCCAAGGGGGAGTCTTTTTCATGAAATGTTTTTTTAATTATTCGTTAATTCTAAAACCATATAAAAACAGTCACTATAAGCCAGTTAACTTATAATGTCTCAGATAACAAAGAAGATTTTACACTTCTTGCAACAGGCCATAATCGAACATTTCCACAAGTAGTATTAACTATCGTAGATAAGGCTTAAGCCAGTAGAATTGTGTGTACTAGTGTCCGACTGTTGCTGTTAGCAACAGTGGATTTTCTGTTTTCAATGGTAGGATTGGGGTAAAATGTGGATGACTAAAAATTCACAGCTTATTGTTGTTGTATAACAAAGATATTCTTTTAGACGGTTTTATCTACCTTTTTATTATTTTTTAATTATTAAAAAGGCTCTAAAAGTTAACTAGATGTTCTTTCGGTCTCCTTTTTATCAAATCTACCTTCTATTTTCAGTTGAAAATATTGCCCCCCCCCTTTAGTAAAATGAATGTTAATTTACCAGATCGATTTTCACTTAACCGCTTAGAATACAATAAACTAGGTAAGCTCCTGTCCAATCAATTTACTTTTTTGTAAAACTTAAATCGAGTTGGACTAATTCTTGGATAATGCATCTACAGGAATCATCATTGATTCTTTAACCTTATTCGACTAAATGTGAATACTACATATAAATGTAGCGAAAGCTTCATCTATTTATGGGAAACAATTTGCGACTGCCAGTTATAGCAGTTGAATCTCAATGCGCGTGTTATAATGAATAAGGAATCACTAAATCATCCATACTATAAGAAAGGGTTCTACTGGCTGTTACCAGATACTAGCCTCTACTCTGCTTTTGACCTTAGTCGTCTTAAGATCATCAACTCTATTCATATTCTATTTTTCTTCTTCGGTATATTTATGGTTTACGCCGATATATATCTAATCCCTGAGAACGAAATACCTTCCTTTTTACCAATAGCAACCGTTGTTGTTTTACAATACATTTTCAAAAAATTTGGAAACCTATTTCTGTCTAGTAACCTCACTTGCTTTTGCTTATTTCTTACTGTTAGTCCTAGTATTGCTTCTTCAGGTGGCTTATATTCTGACAATTTAGTTTGGTTAATAATCTTACCTGTATTGGCTTTCTTTTTGACGGATCGGACAAGTGGTTTACTTTGGTTGGGAATACTGTTATTAACTTTGTTTTATTTCTACATCCTGGAAATCGATACTACAGAATCCTACCGGAATCAGACCTTACAATATGGTCCATCCTATTTCTTCCTTAGTTGGGCGTTTCTATTTTTGCTAGTATCCTTGATTGCGTTTCTATTCTCCAAAGGGAAAGATCAATTGATTGAATCGCTTTTTGAATCTCAATCAAAATTACTAGCACAGCAGGAAAAAATTATTCAACAGGCAGAAGATGCAAAAAAAAGTGAAGAGAAGATGAAGAAGTTGAATGAAAAATTAGAGCACTTTGCATATGCTATTTCTCACGATCTAAAAGAACCATTACGTAGTATTAAAATGTATACCTCACTTATAGAAAAGAGCCTGGAACACAATTTATCAGAAACGGATCGGGAGTACATGAACTATGTTCAAAGTGGAACTGACCGAATGCACAACCTACTTGTTGACCTATTAGAATATTCCAAAATAGATGATAGAAAATCCGCCAGAAGAAAGGTAGCATTGGATGATGTAATCCTCATCGTTAAGAATCAGCTTAATGCTACTATTATTGAAAACAAAGCTCAAGTTGAAGTCACAAATAATCTCCGAGGAATAATGGGTAACTATTCTTTAATTTCTATGCTCTTTCAAAATTTGATAAATAACGCGATCAAATTTAAAAACCCAAATCAGAAGCCACATATAAAAATTTTCTCTGAAATGAATTCCAATGAAGACCTCATCATTCATGTACAGGACAATGGAATTGGAATCCCAGACGAATATCAACATAAGATTTTCGATATTTTTACAAAAATCCATGCAACCTCAAAATACGAGGGTTCCGGGATTGGATTAAGTACCTGTAAAAAGATTATAGAAGGAATGGGTGGTAAAATTTGGTTAGATTCAAAAAAAGGAATCGGAACCACCTTCCATTTGCTTTTCCCTAAAGAGAGCGTTCTTCAACTACAGGCTGCAGAAGAAAAACAAACTGCAGTAGCTTAAAATCACCTAAAGACCAGCTTCAGTCTTTTTTATATCTGTTCTAAAACGTTTATTAAACCATTTGTAGTCCTAAAAACAACTGCGGAAGTAATTCTGCTTGTCTGGTTATATCAATTCCTATTTTCTCTTTCCGTAATTCGAGATTTCCTTAAAAGATCTTCTCCATGCTAAGAATGGTGCATTTAATTTACCAAAAGGTCTTTTGAGCGATTTTAGGAGGGGATTACCCTTAACTAGCCTTTTTTTGACTGATTTCACCTCTATTTTGACT
Source organism: uncultured Saprospiraceae bacterium (assembly GCA_964508085.1). Classification (GTDB taxonomy): domain Bacteria; phylum Bacteroidota; class Bacteroidia; order Chitinophagales; family Saprospiraceae; genus CALGLS01. The sequence continues at coordinate 4,078 of CAZDTI010000037.1, forward strand.
GATTCAGCACCTTCCTCTCCCTTACCTTTACACCAAAGGAACTAGAAATCAAACCAAAATTCAAATGATATACAACATGATAGATCAACTTGATATCGCCCCTGTCCATTCCTTAGAACAGCCGCCATCTTATGACTTAAAACCAATAATGAATACAAATCAAATAAAAAACGCATGGTTGACCAAGCTATCTGAGGTCCTCGAAACACGGCTGTCTAATCCTAATCTTTCAAATTCAGATTTAGCCCAGCTTATGAATATGAGCGAACGTCAATTTTACAGAAAAGTGCTTAAAACAACCAGTAAAACACCAAATCAATATTTCACGGATTTCCGAATGAAAAAAGCCTTAAAGCTTATGCAAACGAGGCAATACAAAACAGTGAAAGAAATCGCTTTTGCACTCGGGTACAAAAAGGACAGTTATTTTAGCAGCCTTTTTAAGAAAGAATACGGTACTAGCCCTTTAGAAATGTTAAGAGATATGGGGCTTAGAGCAAAAAGTAAATAACCTCAAAAAATCATTACACCTTATCTGATTTACATTATTGTGATGAAGTCAGTCCCTGGAATCTCCGCCAAATAAACCTTAAACGTCAACATGTATTTTATCCGCTAGTTAAGAAACCAAATGGCATTATTAGCGGATTTCTGGGGAGGGTGTAATTTTTCATTATTCAAACAAGTATTCATAACATCCAATATCTGGCGCATCCATGTCCCGGTCTATGTTATCTAAGTCTATCATCAACAGCGGCAATGGCATGGCCTTCCCTTCTGCTACGGATAAGGTATCCAAATGATAATCGCCTTCACTCTCATTTACAAAAAGGTTATCACTGTTTTCTATAACAATACAATCATTACAAAAATCCAGAAAATTGGTATAATCGCCATCGGTGAGTACTTCATCTAGCTTGACGATACAATTGTTAAATTCGTAATCAAAAGTCGTCACATCTACGTCCAAATGAAACGGCGCGATTTCATCCGCTCGGGAACCACTGATAATACAATTATTAAAACGTGCAAATAAATTGTTAGAATAAAATTCAGAACAAGGTATCGGAGAGCCAAAACAAAGCACGTCACTAAAACTCAGTGCATCTGCATCTACGCCATAGCTGGCCATAGTGCAGTAGTTAAAATTATAGTCTCCTCCTTCTAACAATGCTACTCCACCGCCACCATTTCCATAAAACAAGCAATTATCAGCATTGATGGTCGCATTGATCCCATACAAACCTGCAGATGTGGTGTTAAAGTAAGTGGAATAAGAGGTGGTCAATTCTGCCGTAGAATCTACCGCCACTCCAATCACCGCATTTTTCACCGTTACATAGTCAAAGACATTACCAGTACTTCCGGCCGACAACACAATACCGAACCACTGCCCTGCTATTTCCTGAAAAGGTTCTTCCAAACGATCTCCCTGAATGGTGACGGGGTTTTCATAAGTTCCTTCTATAATTATTCTTCCTGTTTCTGTAGTAAAAATCCGACCGTCATTAAAAAATTGTTTAAGGGTATCTCCTTGGAGAAAACTTTCCAAACCTCCGTGAACATAGATATCGGTCCCTTCTCTAATTCGTAAAGTACAGTTATCAATTATCAAAGATCCATAAATAACATAGGGTTTTATTTCATCCCAAATTACCTCCCCTCCATTTGCACAAGGCAAGAAATAAACTTCTCCATTATTAAATTGACTGGGGATAAACTTCGCATTTTGCCCCCAAGCCTCTAAAACGACAGCTTGTGTATTTCCGTTTGTTTCAAACAATAAATTTTCATAAACAATAAATGGAGCATCTATAATATTAGTGTCAATGGTCACTTCCACAAAAATGTAAATACTATCCTTTGGTAATATTTTCACTCCTTCTGCAACCGCACCAGGAATGCCATCCACATTCATTCGAAACTTGGTGCTCCCTCCTCTTTCAAAGTATATTTTATCAATCAGAATCTGCTCTTTATGTGGGTTAAAAACCTTGATACTTCTCGTTGCAGACCCCAAAGTGGTAAACACCGTGTCGAAACGAAGCGTATCGGTAGAAAACTCCAATAAATCGTCAGAGCCTGTAGCAAAGTCATCATCTCGGGAACAGGAATAGAGCGCTAAAGTTAGGATAGCAAGTAAAGCCAGGATATATTTCATTAGAAATGGTATAAATTAAGTCGAACAAAAATAGGAAACCAGCTATGAGTCTGTCCTCGGATCAATCCTCCAGTTGTTTCCATTCTAAAAACGGACAAAAATACACTTTGTTGGATAATTTTTGACAAAGGTCACACAAATAGCCTAAGTAGCATCGAATTTAACCTAGCTTTGAGAAAGTGCTAAGGGCAGGTAAGTCAAACTTTGTTACGACACGGACATTCTCGTTGTCCGAAATTGTGGTACTTTTGCAATATATTTATGAGATTCAAACAAAACACAAAATCTTCCAGCCATCAGTAATTCACCTATTGTAGATGTTATTATTCCTGCTTTTAATGAAGAAAATGCAGTTGATAAGGTAATTCGTGAAATCCCAAAGGATTTAGTGCGAGAGATTATTGTTTGCAATAATGGAAGTACTGATAAGACGCCAGAAGTGGCGAGAGCCGAGGGGGCTACTGTTTTGGATGAACCTCAAAAAGGATATGGCCATGCTTGCCTCAAAGGGATTGAACATCTGAAAAATAAATCAGCATCGGAACAACCAGACATTGTCGTTTTTTTGGATGCCGACTATTCGGACTATCCAGAGGAAATGCGGTTGTTGATAAAACAGATTACAGACCACAATATGGATTTGGTTATTGGCTCACGAGCTTTGGGTAAATTAGAAAAAGGGGCTATGACTCCACAACAATTGTTCGGTAACTGGCTGGCAACGACTTTGATTCGTTTTTTTTATAACATTGAATTTACAGATCTTGGTCCATTCCGTGCGGTACGTTATGACAAATTGATAGAAATGGATATGCAGGATCAGACCTATGGTTGGACAGTAGAGATGCAAGTGAAAGCGGCGAAGATGAAATACAATTGCACGGAGGTTGCCGTGAATTACAGAAAGCGGATTGGATTCTCCAAGGTTTCGGGGACAATCAAAGGGACGATTGGCGCGGGGCACAAAATTTTATGGACGATTTTTAAACTTCTTTAGATATGGTTACCATCGCATATATTGCTTTAACGGTTTACTGCTTAGCATTGGGCTACATTATGTTTTATTGCCTATTGCAGTTTCATCTATTGTATTACTACAAACAGCATGAACATCCAGAGCTAATCGATTTAAAAACTGACCCTAACAATAAAGCTCCGTATGTTACTATTCAACTCCCCATTTTCAATGAACTATATGTTACGGAACGTTTGATAGACCATATTGTTAAACTAGAATACCCTAAAGATCGTTTGCAAATCCAGGTTCTTGATGACTCTACAGATAATACCGTCGAAATTTCTCGAAAAAAAGTAGAAGAATACGCTGCTAAAGGATTTGATATTGAGTTGACAACACGAGAGGATCGTAGTGGCTATAAAGCAGGCGCTTTGAAAGCGGCTATGCCAAAGGTAAAGGGAGAATTCATCGCTATTTTTGATGCTGATTTTCTGCCGCGTACTGATTTTTTGATGAAGACCATTCCTCATTTCAATCAACCAAACATAGGAGTCGTTCAAACACGTTGGGAACACATCAATCAAGATTATTCATTGATCACTCGTTTACAGGCGATGCAATTGAATGTACATTTCCGAGTAGAACAAACAGGTCGATCTACCGGAAACTGTTTGTTACAATTCAATGGCACGGCGGGTGTTTGGCGCAAAAAAACCATAGAAGATGCTGGCGGCTGGGAAGCAGATACGCTTACTGAAGATTTAGATTTGAGTTATCGCGCACAATTAAAAGGTTGGAAAATCACCTTCCTCGAAGAAATGGGCTCACCATCAGAATTACCCGCAGAAATGAATGGACTGAAGTCTCAACAATTCAGATGGATGAAAGGAGGAGCAGAGAATGCTCGTAAATTAATCCCGGCTGTCTTACGAAGCGATTTAAGCTTTCGCCAAAAAATACACTCTGTAGGACATTTGTTAGCTAGTACAGTTTATTTATTTATTTTCTTAGCTGGTGTTTTTTCAGTGCCGTTATTGTTCAGCTTGCATACCTTGGGTTTAAACACCCAGTACTTCGCCATTTTCTTAACCAGCTTGGCTTCTATTATTGCGATTTACTACGTAGCAAATGTACAAGCGGAACCAAGTGACAAGTCCGCTACCTACGAAACCGTAAAATTCATATTTCTCTTTCCTGTTTTTTTAGCTTTGTCCATGGGCTTGAGTTTGCATAATAGCATTGCTGTTATTCAAGGCTATTGGGGAAAAGAATCTCCCTTTGTAAGAACACCAAAATTCAATATTAATAGCATTAAAGACTCCTTTAAAAAACGCAACTACTTGGCCACGCGCTTATCATGGACAACCATCTTTGAAGGATTATTGGCCTTGTATTTTATCGGAGCAGTAATAGCGGGTGTACAAATGGGTGACTACACCTTTATGTTGTTTCACGTAATGCTGGTAATAGGCTACGGATCAATCTTTTATTATACGGTGAAGCATTTGCGGGCCTAGTTATTGAGCGATGACATATGAGTAAAACCATTCGCTACATATTTAGCTTCGTTCTTGTTGCACTCACTTCAGTTCTCGGTTTTCAAGTCCAGCAATCTGATTTTGCCTATCTCATTGCTGCTTATTTTCCTTTCTTTTTCGTTTACCTTTTCATTTACCAAAAGAGCAACGATTGGGAGAGCATCCAGTTTTTCCTTCTTGTAAGTATATTGTTGCGTTTTATTTTAGTTTTCGCATTTCCGGGCTTATCAGATGACATCTATCGTTTTGTCTGGGATGGGCGATTGTTGTTAAACGGAGTCAATCCTTTTGATCAGTTGCCCTCCGCATATATCACAGGAACGGAACGAATTGCTGGATTGGATGAGGCGCTTTATCAGGAGTTAAATTCACCAGAATATTTTACGATATACCCTCCGGTATGTCAAGCGATATTTGCTGGGGCTTGTTGGTTGTTTCCAACGAGCTTGGTGGGAACTGCAATCATAATGAAGTTTATCTTCTTATTATTTGAAGCAGGAAGCATCTTTTTATTAGTGAAATTACTGAGGCATTTCAACTTGCCGGAAAAAAATGCGCTAATCTATGCATTGAATCCTTTGATTATTTTAGAACTGGTCGGCAATCTCCATTTTGAAGCAGCAATGGTTTTCTTTTTACTCCTCGCTATTTGGTGCCTGGTTAATTTCCGTTGGCAATGGTCAGCTGTGGCGATGGCTTTGAGCATTGCATCGAAATTACTTCCCTTACTTTTCCTACCTTTCTTGATTCGTCGTTTGGGTTGGCGAAAAAGTTTCTATTATTTCTCCATCGTAGCTGTCGCGGTAATTTTGTTATTTGCACCTTTACTCAACGGTGTTTTTCTGTCTCATTTTGGAGACAGTCTAAATTTATATTTTCAAAAATTTGAATTTAACGCAAGTCTCTATTATGTGATTAGATGGATAGGTTATCAATGGGCTGGCTACAATATTATTCAGTTTCTAGGCCCAATATTAGCCATCTGTAGTGCACTTGGAATTTTTGGTCTCGCATTTTTCGAAAAAGCAACCTGGACAACCAATAAGCTATCTCACCATTCCTCTTTTGCTGTCCCTCATCGAAAGGAAGCCCCTTTTGGCCTCCAGATTTTTCCCATAAATGGATTAGCGACCATGTTCCTCTTTGCCATCAGTTGGTATTTATTTTTAACAACTACGGTACACCCTTGGTATCTTTCTTTACCTTTAGCGCTCTGCGTATTTGGTGGTTTTCGTTATGCGATGCTCTGGTCCGGATTAGTAATTTTGACCTATATCAATTATAGCTTCGGAGATTATTATGAAGTACTCTGGGTAGTGGGACTAGAATATACCTTAGTTATAACGCTGTTCTTGTATGAATTAAGAAACTCTATACAGAAATAAAGATCGTTCTTCAAAATGTTCCATTTCCTTAGCTCCGCTTCGAAACAATCCTCCGAAAACTTTATATCTTTGGTTCGATTCCGGAGACAAAAAATTAAGTCCTCCAATTCACAAACTATAAATAGCGTTTATTCCAAGTAAAATCGCAAAGACGGCCATTCATCGCCGATCATATACCGTCTACCGAATAAACACTAATTCACCTAAGCATCAACTTTGAGTAACTCTTTTTTCCCAGAAGAACAAGCCGGCAACTATATCAATGTCATTCTCCCTATCGCTATCCCGAAGGCCTATACTTATTTAGTTCCGTCCACTTTAGAAAGTAGTCCGCTGCGACCCGGCATGCGAGTTGAAGTCCCTTTCGGAAAAAGTAAGATATATGCAGCTATGGTCACCGAGGTTCACGACCGTGCGCCAGAAGTTTACAAAGCCAAGCCTATACTCTCCGTTATTGATGAGGAACCCATCGTTTTCCCCATTCAACTCAAACTTTGGGAATGGATGGCTACTTACTATGGTTGCTCACTTGGAGAGGTTATGAATGCCGCTCTTCCCAATGGGTTCAAGCTTTCCAGCGAAACGATCTTAATGCTTAGCCCGGTCTATGATGACAATTATACCGGCTTAAAAGACAAGGAATTCATGATTGCGGAGGCACTGCACCATCAACAGGAATTGACCATTGCAGATGTCCGAAAAATATTGGGGCAAAAGACCGTAGGAAATATTGTAAAAAGACTGTTAGAGGATAGAGTGATTTATATAAAAGAAGAACTTAAAGACAAGTACAAACCAAAAAAAGTCATCTGCATCCGTTTTCAAGAACCTTATGTTTCTAATCCGGAAAAATTAGAAGATGCCTTCGAGTTGCTTAGTCGGTCCACCAGACAGGTAGAGGCCCTAATGGCGATGATTCAATTGAACAGAGAACAAAAATTTGTAAAAAGAATTGAACTGGTAAAAGCGGCAGGTACAGATGTTTCTGTAATCAATGCCTTAGAAAAAAAGAAAATCGTAGAAAAATACGAACGCGAAGTCAGTCGACTAGGTGCTTATGAAGATGTCGTTGTTGATAGTCTGCCTTTGACGGATCAGCAGGTTCGCGCTTTAAAGGAATTAAAAGAATGCTTTACTAAAAAAAATGTAGCCTTATTGTTTGGAGTAACAGGAAGTGGAAAGACAAGAGTTTACATGGAGTTGATCCAGGAAGCCATTGATCGAGGAGAGCAAATCTTATACCTCTTACCAGAAATTGCTTTGACCACTCAATTGGTCGGCAGACTCCAACGCATCTTTGGTGATGCCGTCACCGTTTTTCACTCCAAGCTCAGTAATGATGAACGGGTAGAAATGTGGAAATCCATACATGCCGGCAAACCGATTGTCATAGGAGCACGTTCCAGTCTTTTCATGCCTTTCAAAAACCTTCGACTCATCATTGTGGATGAAGAGCATGATCCATCCTTTAAGCAAAATGAACCTGCGCCTCGTTATAACGCTCGTGATACTGCCATCTTTTATGGACACATAAGCGGCGCCAAAGTTATACTTGGCACAGCCACTCCATCTCTGGAAACCTACTTCAATGCACATCATGAAAAATATGGATTAGTGATGATGGAAGATCGTTTTGGCGGAATAGAAATGCCACAGATCGAAATTGTGGATATGAAAACCGAAACATTGGCGGGGACTAAGAAGTCTAACTTCAGCTCTGTTTTACTCAAAGAATTAGAAGAGGCGCTGGGGAGAAATGAACAAGCAATCTTATTCCAAAATAGAAGAGGCTACTCCCCTACTGTTTTCTGTGGCACCTGTGGTTGGAGTAGCGAGTGCATTAATTGCGATGTAACACTTACCTATCATAAATTCTCACATAACCTTCGCTGCCATTATTGTTCTTACAACACGGCTATCCCACGATCTTGTCCTGCCTGTGGACAGACACCTCTAACTGAACGAGGTTTCGGTACCGAAAAGATAGAAGATGAATTACAAATCTATTTGCCCGACGCAAAAATCGCCAGAATGGATTTTGACACAGTAAGAGGAAAAAATGCCTTCGCCAAATTAATTAATGATTTTGAAGAACAACGTATTGATATTTTAGTGGGAACACAGATGGTAACCAAAGGACTAGACTTTGATAATGTGGGATTAGTTGGCGTATTGAGTGCAGACCAATTGGTGCAATTCCCTGACTTTCGTTCCAGCGAAAGAGCCTTTCAGCTCATTACCCAAGTGAGTGGAAGAGCTGGAAGAAAACACAAACAAGGACGAGTGGTCATTCAAGCTTTCAACACAGGGCTCCCAATTTTGGACGAAGTTTTCCATTATGACTATCAACGTTTTTTCAAAAGAGAAATCGAGGAGCGTAGTTTATTCAAATATCCTCCTTACTCCCGATTAATCGGCATTACGCTGAAACATAAAAGAATGGATTTGTTGAATGAAGCCACTAAGGTTTTTGCCCGTGTGGTAAAAAACAAATTGGGTGACCGCGTTCTGGGGCCTACTATTCCTGGCGTAAGTCGCATCCGTGGTCAATACCTTTTGACCATGCTCATTAAGCTAGAGCGAAACAATGAACTCATTCATACCGCTAAACGAACAATTGCAGAAGCAACGGAGATCATGAAATCCGAGAAGGGCTTTTCAGGGGTTCGGGTTATTGTAGATGTTGACCCCGTTTGATCTTTTTTCTTCTCTTGCTCTCCTCTCTTTTCCTAGCCGACAATTTCTTGAATTCCTCTACCATCCCTGTGTAATTCACCATAGTTGCGCCATTTACCATTGCATTTTGAATCAAATGTCATCGTCTCTAGCTGGTGATCTGAGCTAAGTTTACATTGTTCAAGATAGAGCTGTGTGGTCTAGGTTATTTCTGGTTTAAGTCTTTAACAACATTCCATCTAGTTACATAAAACCCTCCAGTTACCTTACCAACACAGCTCTGATAAAACGATGTTTATCTAATAAAAAATTAACTTTATGACGTATTTTACACAGTATTTTTCAAGGAATGACAATCGAAAATTAATGGGGCTGGTCGCCTTCATTTTGATTTCGACATTTGCCTTCGGCCAACGGAACATTACCGGTAAGGTTTCTGATTCAAATGGAGAAGGCCTCATTGGCGCTAATGTACTCGTTTTGGGTACCAGCGTCGGAACGACCACAGACATTAGTGGTAATTTCAACTTAAATGTAGCAACTGATGTCACTACATTAGAAATTTCTTACACGGGCTACAAATCTCAAAATGTAGACATCACCGGTAAAAACAGTATTGAGATTACCTTAATGGAAAACTCAGAGTTATTAGGAGAAGTCGTTGTCGTTGGTTACGGACGCCAAAAAAAGAGCGTTGTTACGGCGGCGATATCCAGTATCAATGTAGAAGACATTGAAAACACTTCCACTACTCAGCTTCAAAGTGCCATCCAGGGTAAGATTGCTGGGGTTACCATTATTCCTTCATCAGGTTCTCCAGGAGCTGGGATCAAGGTGAGAATTAGAGGAGTCGGCTCCAACGGTAATTCAGACCCACTTTATATTGTAGACGGTATGCGAACCAGAGACATTGCCTTTCTGGAAGCACAAGAAATTGCAACCTTTGAAGTCCTTAAAGATGCTGCTGCCTCCGCTATCTATGGAGCTGAAGGAGCCAACGGAATTGTGATCATTACTACAAAAAGAGGAGGCGCCGGGAAATCCCGAATTACTTATTCCAATCAATTTGGAAATCAATCCTTCCGCTCAGATCTAAAATTAATGACTGCTCAGCAACATGCACAGTACATGGAAGAAGCGGGTATTGGTGGAAGAACTGCAGCTGATGTTACCAACAACACAGACTGGGTGGACGAATTATTCGAATCTGCACCATTACAAAAACACAATATCTCTTTCTCCGGAGGAAATGACAAAACGGGCTACTTCATCATGGGGAGTTACTTAGATCAGCAGGGAATCGTAGCTGGAGATGAAGATCGCTTTAAACGATATAGCGTTAGAGCGAATGCCAATAGTCAAGTCAGAGATTGGTTGGGTTTTGATTTTAGTTTAAACTATACTCACAGTAATACGAAAGGAATTACAGAGGATTCTGAATTTGGTGGAATTCTTTCTAACATGATCTTGATGGACCCAATCACTCCTGTGACTTACGCTCCTGGATCAGAACCTGACTTTGCAAAAGAATTGATAACCAACGGATCTCCATTACTACAAAATGAAAATGGAAGTTACTACGGCTTATCTAATTTTGTTACCGGTGAAATTTTCAATCCTATAGCGGGTATTGCATTGTTGAACGGCGGTGGTTCTACTATTGATCGTATCATGGGAACAATGGCTGCTAACATAAAATTAGCGGATGGGCTAGGCTTCACCTCCCGAATTGGGGTTGACAACACCTTCAACACTTTCCACAATTGGACGCCTTCTTTCTACTTCACAGATACTCGTCAAAGTGGAGATGCTAACGTTATCCAAGTACAAAGTAGAGGTACGAATTTACTGTGGGAAAACTTCCTAACCTATGAGAAACGCTTTGGTGTTCATGGCATTAATGCTGTTGCGGGAGGGTCTATTTTCAATTCTAAAAATAGTTTTGTACAAGGGGCTGGTACTGGATTAATTGTAGAGTCCAATCAATTTGGTTACCTCAGCTCTGTACAACCAGGGCCGACTTTTACCACTGCAAATGGTGGCGAAGGAGAGCAGCATCTTGCGTCTTACTTCGGTAGACTTTCTTACGATTTTGATGAAAAATATTTGTTGAGTCTTACCCTTCGTAGAGATGGATCTTCCCTCTTAGCGGATGGTCAAAAATGGGGAACCTTCCCTTCCGTCTCTGCCGGTTGGGTGGTTTCTCGTGAAGACTTCTTCCCTCAGGATGGTCCTTTAAACTTCTTGAAGCTTAGAGCCAGTTGGGGACAAAACGGTAGCTTGGCCAACCTGACTCCAGGTGCATGGCGTTCTGCTATTGGATTTAACAATGCATACCCAGACGGTAATGGAGTGCTCGCAGTTGCAGCTGAACCTACGATTCTTTCTAACCCGGAATTGACCTGGGAAACCAGTGAGCAAATTGATATAGGAGCTGACTTAGGATTTTTCAATGATCGTTTGTCTGTTACTTTTGATTACTTTAATAAAGAAACAAAAGATCTCTTGAACCCAGGTATCATTCCTGCATTGGTTGGTAACACAGCGCCTACCGTGAATCTAGGAAACGTAACCAACAAGGGTTTTGAAATAGAAATAGACTACAAAAATAGAATTGGTGACTTAGGGTACAGAGTAGCTGCAAATTATACCCGAATTAAGAATAAGGTAACGAAGTTAGATGACAATCTCGACTTTGCTCCCGGTGTCGGTGTTGGTACGGGTTGGACCGCTAGTGCTTTCGAAGAAGGACTACCCGCTTGGCATTTCAGAGGATACAAAACAGATGGTATCTTAGGAACACAAGCCGAAGTAGATGCATTCAATGAAGCCTTGGGGCAAGAAGCCCAGTTGGGTGACCCTAATGTTATTGATGTAAATGAAGACGGAACACTTTCTCCTGATGACCAAACTTTCATCGGTAGCCCACATCCAGATGCACTTTACGGTTTTAGCTTCGGATTGGATTACAAAGGTTTTGATTTCTCTATGTACCTCCAAGGTTCTGTAGGAAACGATATCCTTTTGGGATACAACAGAACGGATCGTGCAACTTCTAACAAGCCAGATTTTTACTTCAACGACAGATGGACTGCCGATAACCCAAACGCAGACTGGTTCCGTGCAAATGGAGACAACATCTATGCTTACAATAGTGACTTCATGGTTTTTGATGGTACGTATATGAGAATCAAGCAAATTCAATTGGGATACACTTTACCAGAAACCGTAAAATATCTAAAGGATACCAGATTGTACATCTCTATTGATGACTTCTTTACATTTACGAAATACCCAGGATTAGATCCGGAAGCAGGTTCTAACAATGATCAGTCAATTGGTATTGATCGTGGTGTTTATCCAGTACCTGGTAAAGTCCTTTTTGGCTTATCTGTTTCTTTCTAATTAACCTACGATGAAGCGCTGGGATTGCGCTTCTACCCAGATGACAATTAATTTAATTTTTAAAAAAATATCATGAATAAAATATTCTTAAAAATAACAAGCGTCCTCGTAATTGCATTAGGAATTTTTGCCTGCTCCGACTACCTCGACGTAGATGTCAATAATCAATTGGCTGTTGACAACTTTTACAAAACGGATGACGATGCCAACCAAGCCGTACTTGCTGCTTATGACATTTTGCAATGGCATGAGAATGCCTGGGCATGGGCTAGTCCTCTTTTGGTAAAAACATTTCCTTCTGATGAAGGTCAAGCTGGAGGTCCTAATGCCGGAGATCAGCCCGCTTATGTGGCTTTAGATCGTTTGGATTTTGATGCCAGCTCTACTCCAGTAGAAGCAGCTTGGAGCATCAATTACTACGGTATTTACAGAGCGAACTTGGTGGTCAATAATGTAGACGCTGATTCTGATGTAAAGAAACGAGTGATTGCTGAAGCGAAAGCATTACGTGCTTATTACTACCTCGAACTAGCCATCATGTTTGGTGATGCGCCTTTGGTATTAACCGAGTTAGTTCCAAGTGAATACAACCAACCAAGAGTTGCGAAGGCTCAGATTTATGCACAGATCGAAGAAGACCTTAGAGCAGCGATGGCTGACTTGCCACTGAAAAGTGAATACAGCCAGTCTGATAAATTCAGAATGGCTAAAGGTACCGCAGCGGCTCTACTTGGTAAAGCACAATTGATGCAGGAAAAGTATGGGGAAGCGGCTACTACTTTTGGTGATCTGATTCTAACGAATGAATATGACCTAGAACCCAACTTCGGAGATGTGTTTATGGAGCAGGGAGAACTGGGGACAGAGTCTGTTATGGAAGCCGTTTACATTGAAACAGCAGGTTATGACTGGGGCGCAAATGGTTTCCCTTGGGGGGCAAGATCGGAGTCTAATATCCACATTCAATTGATGGGCGCGAGAGAAGGTACATTCTCTGGTGTTGACTCCTTGAACAATGGCTGGGGCTTCAACTACCCTTCTCAAAAATTATGGGATGCTTACATTGCTGCTGGTGATGAAGTTCGCAGACAAAGCACCGTAATGTCTCAGCAGGAATATCTTGATGCAGGTGGTGTTATTGACCCTGCCATTGTGAATCCTACAGAAGACATTTTTGACTACGATGGATTCTTGAGAAGAAAATACGGTTCTTTCTCTACAGAAGGTGGTGAAGGTGTTTTCCAATTAAATTACGGTACCAACTGGCGTTTAATTCGATATGCAGATATATTGTTATTGGCCGCAGAAGCATACCACAAATCAGGTAATGATGGACAAGCGCAGATTGAGTTGAATAAAGTTCGAATGAGAGCTGGTCTGGATGATGTAACCGCTGGTGGAGACGCCTTAATGGAAGCCATTATGAATGAGCGTTTCCTGGAGTTGGCTTTCGAAGGTCATCGTTATCTCGACCTCATTCGCTGGGGCAAAGCAGCGGAAGAAATTCCAGGCTTTGTAACGGGTAAACACGAGTTGTATCCCATCCCTCAGAATGAATTATTAAGAGCTACTGAACTACAACAGAACCCGAACTGGTAGTCCCGAACTTTAAAATTCTATTTTCTCATAAGTTTTATTCTTGGGAAATAGTGTATTAGCTATCTATCTTTAGACTCCAGGGGGATCTTCTCTCTGGAGTTTCTTTTTTGTCATTAAAATTTCCGTAGTTACCAACCTGACTTTTTGTAATAAATTCTTACTAAAATGATACTCAGAATTCTTTTTCTTATTGGCTTTATTCTTTTCTTTTCAACTTGTTCGAAGGAAAGCAAATCCTTTAAGGAACCCTCCATATTTCAAACCATTGCCCCTTCTGAAAGTGGTATTGATTTCAACAATGCTATTATAGAAAATGACAGTATGAATTATTTCCAGTATGGATATTTCTATATGGGAGGTGGTGTTTCTATCGGCGACTTGAATGGGGATGGCTTAGCAGATGTATATTTTACCGGAAATATGGTTCCCAATAAACTATATCTAAACAAGGGCGATCTTAAGTTCGAAGACATTACTGCGATCGCCCAAACCGACGGTGGTCAACACTGGATTACCGGTACTACGATGGTGGACATCAATGCAGATGGACTGTTAGATATTTATGTTTGTGTCTCTGGAAAATGGGCTTCTACCAAAAATTTATTGTACATCAATCAAGGAAATAACGAAGCGGGTATTCCGATCTTCCGGGAAGAAGCAACTGCTTATGGCCTTGCAGATACGGGCAATTCAATTCAAACCACATTTTTCGATTATGATAAAGATGGCGACTTGGACGCTTATGTGGCCAACTACCCTACGACGCCCTTCAACAGCATGCCTTCCGATTATATTCGCTTTGATAAAAACGTAACGCTCGAACAATCTGACCACTTGTATCGCAACAATGGCAACAATACATTTACAGATGTTACGGAAGCCGCTGGCTTAGTCAATTACGGACTCAGTATTGGCGTTCTGGCTTCTGACTTTAACAATGACGGATATACAGACCTCTACGTTTCTAATGATTTCCATAGTCCGGATCGTTTTTTCTTAAATAAGGGGGATGGTACTTTCAGCAATGAATTAAATGAAGCATTCAAGCATACCTCCTTCTACGGAATGGGTGTAGATGCAATGGACATTAACAATGACGGCTTATTGGACTTGGTACAATCAGATATGGCTTCTAATGAAAATTTTCGGGCTAAGGCCAACATGGCGGGCATGGATATTCCCAGCTTTTGGAAAATAGTAGAAGCCGATTTTAATTATCAGTACATGTATAACTCCCTACAGCTTTGTAATGGCATACAAAAGGATGGTGTTCCCTTTTACAGTGATATAGCGAAGGTCTCCGGTATTGACAAAACGGACTGGAGTTGGGCCACTCTTTTCGCAGATTTTGACAATGATGGTTGGAAAGATTTATTCATCAGTAATGGCAGCAGACGAGATGTCAACAACAAGGATTTTTTCAATTGGTTGGAACGAACGGATATTAGTTTGAAGGTAAAATACAAAGAACTTACGGCTATTGATTTGACGAAAAAAATATCTTCCAAAAAACTGGACAACTTCATGTTCAAAAACCTGGATGGACAACAATTCAAAAAAGTAAATCAGGATTGGAATATTAGTTTTCATGGTTATTCCAATGGAGCTGCTTATGGCGATTTAGATAATGACGGCGACTTGGATTTACTGGTTAATAACATTGATTCTACAGCTTGCCTCTTTGAAAACAAAGCCAGTCAAAATGGTCAAAATTTTCTAAAAATTAAATTACAAGGGCCGGAGAAAAACCCTATGGGCTTTGGTACAAAAATAACACTTCAGCAAGGAGATCGAATCCAATACTATGAACACAGTCTTAGCCGGGGCTATCAATCCTCTATTGATCCGGTGGTTCACTTTGGCTTAGGTCAAATCGAAATTATTGATCAATTAACTATTGAATGGCCTAACGGTAAAAAAGAAAGCCAAACAAACTTAGCCGCCAACAACACCCTTTCCTTCAATTACAAAAATGCAGCTACAAAAAAAGAGGTCGTCCCTAAAATTGCACAGCCTATTTTTACAAACCAATCTGCTTTATTGACTCATGTCCATCAGGAAGATAAATTCGACGATTATAATCGAGAAATTCTGATCCCACACAAAATGTCCGAACTCGGACCCGCTTTGGCCGTAGCGGATGTCAACAATGACGGCTTAGCGGATGTCTACGTTGGCGGAGCTAAGGGTCATGTAGGTGTATTGTTTTCTCAAAATAAAGAAGGTACTTTTAGAGAAAGCAAATTCCCACCTGCCGATGAACTTTACGAAGACCTGGATGCACTCTTTTTTGACTGCGACAAGGATGGCGACCTTGATCTTTATGTTGTCAGCGGTAGCAATGAATCGGAAGATCCTGCCTCCTACAAGGATAGAATTTACCTCAACGATGGCAAAGGTAATTTTCATCATGAAGAACTTGCCTTGCCTCCGTTTCACAGTAGTGGTGGCGTTGTAAAAGCAATAGATTTCGATCTGGATGGCGATCTGGATTTGAGTATTGGGGGACGTCAGTTGCCTGGAAAATATCCAGCTCCAGCTTCCAGTTTTTTATTGCAAAATAATTCAGTAGACGATAAGGTCAATTTTAGTGATGTAACAGAATCGTACCTCCCGGGCTTTAAGGACTTAGGTTTAGTGACCGACATGACCTGGGAAGATATTGATCGAGATGGGGATTCCGATTTAATTGTTGTTGGAGAATGGATGCCCATTACTGTTTTTGAAAACAAGGGAAATGCATTGGAGAACATCACTAAAAAAATGAATCTGGATAAAACTACTGGCTGGTGGAATAAAATCAGCAAAGGCGATTTTGACGGAGATGGCGACCTCGATTTTCTAGTAGGAAACCTGGGATTAAACTACAAGTACAAAGCGGATGAAGAAACCTCTTTTGATATTTATGCTTCTGATTATGATGAGAATGGTCGAATGGATATTGTACTTGGTTTTTATGAAGATGGTGTACAATTTCCGGTAAGGGGAATGCAGTGTTCTTCTCAGCAGATGCCTTCTATCAAAGCAAAATTCAACAACAAATACAATGCTTTTGCTTCTTCCGAATTGGCGGATATTTATAGTAAAGAAAAATTGGACGCATCGCTGCATTATATGGCGCATCGTTTTGCCAGTAGTTATATTGAAAATTTGGGTAACGGGCAATTTAAAGTTTCGGACTTACCAATAAGTGCTCAATTGTCTGCGATCAATGATTTCCTGATTGAAGATTTTAACAAAGATGGATACCTCGATTTCTTTGCAGGAGGCAACAATTACGAAGCAGAAGTAGAAACGCCTCGGAATGACGCTTGTTACGGGAAGGTGTTCTTAGGAAATGGAAAAGGTCAATTTAACCCTGTTCCTTTTTCGGAATCCGGAATCTTTAATCCTTATGAAATTAGAAAAATAAAACCAATTGAAATCGGAAATAAAAAAATGATTTTATTAGCTAACAATAATGCTCCTTTACAAATTTACGAATGGTGATGAATAGAATATATCAAAAAACTTGGCTGCTGATAATTGTCGTTTTCCTTTTTTCAAACTGTAAACCGAAGACTCCAGCCCTACCGCAGTCTTCCATGAAAATGGTATCGCTTTTAGACAGCCTAAGAGGACAAGCCTACCAGTCCGGACAATATCCGTATTTCACGGATCAATTATTACGTAAAAAACAACGAACTTTACAAGGCAGTCCCGCTCATTTATTTCCTTCCAAAAGATTGGATTACATTTTAGTACTTATTTTAAAAGGCGAAAACGAAAAAGCCATTAAAGAAATTAATCAGTTTCTAAAAGCCACCAAGGGAACCGACAACATTACTCTTACAAATCATTTTTTCTACAAAGCACTCGCACTTGCCTGGTTGCGAAAAGCGGAGTTCTCTAATTGCATTCACCACCACAATGGTTCTTCTTGCATCATTCCATTAGAGGGGGAAGGAATTCATCAAAACACAGAGGGTGCGAAAAATGCCTTTCAAGTTTATCAGCGGTTAATGGATTTTGACTCCACCGATTTCCAGTCCCGATGGTTTATGAACATTGCAGGGATGGCGCTGGGGAAATATCCAAATGACATCCATGAAAAACACTTAATTCCAGCAACTGCTTTTCAATCAGAAACAGAATTTCCAACTTTCAAAAACACTGCTACCCTTGCCGGAGTAGATTTAAATAACCATGCTGGCGGTTCCTGTGTAGACGATTTTGACAACGATGGTTTGCTCGATATCTTCACAACCAGCTACAGCCTTGGAGACCCAAATGTTTTCTATCGCAACGAGGGCAATGGCTCTTTTTCAAACAGCAACAGCGCAGTTGGACTAGAAGGATTTGTCGGTGGCTTAAATGCCGTACACGCAGATTTTGACAACAACGGTTCTAAAGATATTTTCATTACCAGAGGGGCTTGGCTCGGCATAAATGGAAAATTTCCAAATTCTTTATTAATGAATCAAGATGGAAAATATTTTGTAGATGAAACAGAATCCAGCGGCCTCCTCTCCTATTATCCAACGGGTACCGCTGCGGTTAGCGACTTCAATTTGGATGGACATTTGGATATTTTTGTTGGCAATGAAAACACTAGAAACTATCCTGCTCCCTGTGAGTTGTTTGTCAACAAAGGGGATGGAACTTTTGAAAATAAGGCTGCTGAACTTGGGCTAGAAATTAATGGCTACGTAAAAAGTGTGGTCTGGGGAGACATCAATAACGACATGCTTCCGGACTTATTTATTTCCAGATATGATCAATCCAATTTATTATATATCAATCGGGGCGGAACAGATAATGACCACTGGATTTTTGAAGAACGAGCCGCAGCGGCAGGTGTTCAGGAACCGACTTACAGTTTCACTTCCTGGTTTTTTGATTATGACAATGATGGTTTACAAGATTTGATTGTTTTTGGCTACGACAATAGGAAGTCATATGCTATTGCAGAAAATGTGGCGAAAAGTTATCTGGGCTTACCTTTTGAAGGAGAGCTTCCCAGGCTATATAAAAACAACGGTGACGAAACTTTTCGTGACGTCACAAATGAAATGGGGCTGGACAAGTTGCTCTACGTTATGGGTGGAAACTTCGGAGACTTGAACAATGATGGCTATCCTGATTTTTATCTGGGCACTGGTGAATTCAACATCTGGGCCAGCGTTCCGAATCAAATGTTTTTGAATGACAAAGGCAAAGGATTTCTGGACGTTACCACCGCTGGAGGTTTCGGACAAATTCAAAAAGGCCACGGTGTTTCCTTTGCAGATATAGACAATGATGGCGACCAGGATATTTACCATCAGGTAGGTGGTGCTGCGGAAAGCGACATTTACCACAATATGCTTTTGCAAAACCCAGGCATGGATAACAATTGGATTACATTAGAGCTTCAGGGAAATACTGCCAATGCGTCTGCTATTGGTTCGCGAATAGAAGTGGAGATCATAGACGAGGGTCAACGTAGAAAGATTTATCGTTGGGTCAGCACCGGCGGGTCATTTGGTGCCAATCCGCTGCGGGCGCATATAGGAATTGGGAAAGCGGAACAGATAGAACAGGTTCGTGTTTTTTGGGCGGATAAGAGTTATTCTAAGCAGAAGTTTGAGGGGGTTGTAGTTAATCGGCATTATCGGTTGGAGCAGGGGGCGGAGGAGTTGGTTAATCTTGAGAGAAAGTAATTATCCCCCCTTACGACTATACTCCGAAGGCGTAACCCCATACTGCTTCTTAAAACACTTCCTAAAATACTGAAGATCATTAAACCCAACGCTATACGTAATTTCGGCAACCGTCATATCTTCATTCAGCAACATCTCCGCAGCTTTTTTGAGGCGAATGGATCGTACAAACTCATTAGCAGATTGCCCCACCACGGATTTTAATTTTCGGTACAGTTGACTTTTACTGAAGCCCATTTCTTTACAAATATCCAAAACCGTAAAACCAGAATCGTCTAGTCTACTTTCGATAAGAGCCACGATTTTCTCTAAGAATATTTCATCCTTTGATTTCACCTGCTTCACCTCTTCAGTAGCAAATGTATTTTTATTGTTAGAAACGGTTAGAACATTGGCCAGCGTTTGTTTTCTCAGGTTCAATTTCGTCTGCAATACATTATTGATTCGCATCTCCAAAAACTTGGGATTGAAAGGTTTCGTAATGTAGTAATCCGCTCCGTATTCATATCCTTGTTCTATGCTTTCCTCCGAAGATTTGGCGGTGAGCATGATGATAAATATATGGCTGGTTTTTTCATTGGTCTTTACTTTTTTACAAAGTTCGAAACCATCCATAAGCGGCATCATCACATCTGTAACGAGTATATCTGGAATATGCTCTTGGATCATTTCGTAGGCTTCGTTGCCGTTGACCGCTTCTAATATTTCGTAATTGGTTTGTAAATAAGTCTTTGTAAAAGAACGAAGATCTCTATTGTCTTCTGCAATCAAAACCACTGGATTAGCATTCCCTTCCTCCTCTATTTGGGCTACCTTAGGAGATATATTAAAATCTCGTAACTCTATCAACGCATCTTCACTAAGGTTGTAAGGGGTATCATATATTTCCACCTGCTCTTCTGTAAGGTGATTTCTTCCATAAGGAAAAAACACTTCAAAAGTAGAGCCTTCCCTCTGAACGCTGGTTGCCTCAATTTTTCCACCGTGCAATTCAACGAGTTGTTTGGTCAGGGACAGGCCTATTCCGGTTCCTGTTTTACTGGATCGATCTTTCGCCCGATAAAAACGATTGAAAATCAAATCGACCTGATCCGGAGAGAGGCCAATTCCAGAATCAGAAATCGTAATTTTTACAAATTTCTCTTCTCGATTAATCGTCAAATTTATGGTTCCTTCTTGCGGGGTATATTTAAAAGCATTCGACAATAGATTAATCAGAATCGCTTCCATCTTCTCTTTCTCGAAATAAATTTTGATGGGTTCCTCCGGCAAGTTCAAATTAAAGTCCATAGATAATTCCTCGGCGTAGCCATGAAAGTAAGTACTAATTTGCTTTGTGAAAATAACAATGTCCTGTTCAAAGGTTTTCAGCTTTAAGGTACCAGACTCCAGTTTAGACAGTGACAGTATTTGATTAATCAAGCGAAGAAGACGTTCAGAATTTCGGAGCATTAAATTCAAATATTCTTTCTCTTTTAGTTCTCCAACACGATTATGCATCGCTTTCAGCGGACTGATTATAAGGGTCAGCGGCGTCTTAAATTCATGAGAAATATTAGCAAAAAACTGAGACTTCACCGCATCCAATTCCTGCATTTTGTTGAGCTCCATATGCTCAATTTTCAATTGACTATTTAGTCGCTCTCTATTGATCAGCATTTTATTAATGGAAAAGAGCAAACCTCCAAATAACAATACATATGCAAAATAAGCCAATTTTGTTTTATACCAAGGCTGACGAATAACCACCCGTAAACTTGTCGCTTCCTCATTCCAAACGCCATCATTATTCGAAGCTTTTACCTTAAAGGTATAACTCCCCGGACGAAGATTAGCGTAACTCGCATGATGGATTCCCCCAGCCGCCTGCCAGTCCAAATTGTGATTTTCCAATTGGAATACATATTGATTTTTAGTGGACTGAGAATAATTTAAAGCCGTAAAATCAAAGCGCAAATCATTCTGGGTATGGTTGAGAATGATCTCGTTTTCTGGCATTTGAAACACCGTACTTTCGGACTTCCCTTCCTTCTGATAATCGGAAATCTTCAATTGAGTGATGTATACTTTCGGAATGGTTTTATTCTTATTTATTTCTTTTGGAGAAAAGTAATTAAAGCCATTAATCCCTCCAAATAATAGCATCCCATCTTTGAGTTTTTTTGCGGCTGCGGTGTTAAATTCATTAGCCTGAAGACCATCTGTCATGTCGTAAGTCTGTACACTCCCTTCTGCCATATCATAAGATGCAAGACCATTGTTAGTACTAATCCATATCAATCCATCTGCCTCCAAAATCCCATATACCACGTTACTTGGCAATCCATCTTTTTCTGTGATGTGTTCAAAACTCTCTGTGTTCGCATGATATTTTTCTAATCCTCCTCCATCGGTTCCAATCCACAATTGATTCTTGGAATCCAGGTGCAGCACGTTAATACTATTGTTAGAAATTCCAGAAGGATTATTTTTATTATAGATAAAGTTTTTCACTTCTGTGATTTCGTAATTTTCATTAAAGCGAACTCGATCCAGTCCTCCTTCCTGAGCGCCCAACCAATAATAGCCCTGCTCATCCTGGACAATATCTCTAATTTTAGCAGATGTAATTTCTTTGTTACTGGTTCCAGAACTATAATGATAAAACGCATTTGTTTGTGGATCGTATAGATCCAGTCCGTTCCTAAAACTAGAGATCCAAATATTCCCTTTTCCATCCTCGTAGAGATTTTTGATTTCATTAGAAAAAGGCATATCCGAATTCACGTAAGTACTGTTCATTGATTTAAACGTAGCACTATTTTTTTCTTTAAGATATAATCCTCCTCCCCAACTTCCTACCCATAAATTTCCATTTCTGTCATTCAACAAACAGACAATTTGTTTACTATCTAATCCTTCTTTGATTTGGCTACTACGAACAAAAGTTTGCTCTTCCCGTTCCAGATAATCCAAACCTCCCCCATCTGTCCCCACCCAAATATTTCCGTTTTCATCTTCCGCAAATGCACTAACCAAGCCATTGCTAATGTTCACCTTTGACTTAGAATCATCGCTAATCAAACCAAATTTTTGTTCAAAGCGATCTACCTTTCTAATTCCATTTTTAAAAGTTCCCACCCAAACTGTTTTGAAACTATCTTCAAAAAGAGACCAAATTGAATTACTATTGATACTATATTTTGAGTTTGGATCATATTTAAATAGCCGTAGGGATTTTGTTTTTATGTCGTATAAAAATAAGCCTTTATTTTCGGTACCAATCCAAAGCTGGGATTGAGAATCTTCTATTAAATTTAAGACAATTGCTTTCTGCAACTGCTCGAATAACTTCTTATCTGGCGTTTCGATATTTTCAAAAACAACTCCCTTCTCCGTACTAATATTTATTTTACGAATTCCTTGATGCGTCCCAATCCAAAGCCATCCGTCTTTACCTTTATAGAAACTTCGAATTACATTATCTCTAGGTAAATCTATACTTGCATCTGATTTATAACAATCAAATTGTGAACGCTCTTTATCTAGTTTGCAAATCCCACCACCCCAAGTTGCTATCCACAATTCGCCATTTTCACCTTCTGTAATTCCTGTTATATAATTAGACGATAACTTGTATTTTTCTTTTCTGGCTATAAAATGTCGAATTTCGTCCGTTTTTTTATCCCAATATTTCAATCCATTTTTTTCTGTCCCAATCCAAATACCTCCGGCTCTATCTTCGTACATTACAGAAATATAATGTCCATTCAGATTTTTCTGAATAGTACCATACCCCTTATTCCAAGACTGGGTTTTACGATTAAGTATGTTAACACCGCCACCATAGGTTCCCACCCATATATTTCCCTCCGAATCACACATCAATGATTCTATTGAGCTATTAGAAATAGATAAACTATCGGTAGGTGAATGTAGGTAGGTTGTAAAATCTACTCCATTATAACGATTCAGTCCATACTGAGTACCAAACCATAGAAAACCATAGTCGTCTTGAGCAATAGTCGTAATTGTATTTTGAGAAATACTACCGATAGGAGCGTGAAACTTTACTTCCTGACAATAAATACAGAAGGGAAATAAGAAAAGACCTAGTAGAACTTTTATCGATTGTGAAAAATGCATATGATTATTGCGGCAAAACCGCAAATTAGATTTTAAATTGGTTCTAGGTCAAACCAGTCCGTTCCGGTCAGGCCGACATAGTGGGTTTCTTTATTAAGGTAGATGGGTTATAGGTGGATGGGTAGATGGGTTTCCTTCTAACGTAAAGAACTGCGAAAGAAGGAAACCCATCTACCCATCTACCCGTCTACCCATCTACCCATTACCCATTACCGATCCACCCACTACAAATAACCAAGAGTCTTTAAATTATTAGGTCCTCATCGCCTCCAAAACACGCTTCACTTCCTCCACATCTGTCTCCCAAAAAGTACTCGCAAACAACTCCGGGCGATCATTATCTAATGCTTTTTGAATTGTCTTTTTACCCGAAAGGTGAAAACTGCTTGCTCCCGTCAAATCAGCCAACGGTTTTATATTCAGCGAATGAATACCCGAACCCGGCATGATGTCAATTCGGCCTGCGGACTTTTCAACTAGTTGTCGGAGCAAATGCTGACCTTCAAAAGCGGAAGTCGCTTGACCAGAAGTAAGTATGGTATCAAAGCCCAGGTCAATCAACTGTTCGAGTGCTTCAAATGGCTTCGGGGTCAAATCAAAAGCGCGATGAAAGGTTAGAGACATCCCTTTCGCTAATTTGACAAGTTCTCGAGTATTCTTCATATCAATTCCTCCATCAGGGTTCAGTAGACCTATTGCCAAGCCATCTGCCCCACATTCCCTAGAAAGAAGGATGTTACGCCGTATGATTCCTACTTCTATCGTCGAATAACAAAAGTCCCCCGAACGAGGCCTGATCAATACATGTACCTTAGTAGGGAAATCGTTGTAAGCCTTATGTAAAGTTTCACAAGTCAGTTGAATCGTAGCAGCGGAAGGGGTTATTCCACCCGTTTCTAAACTGGCACAAAGCTCTACCCGGTGAGCACCAGCCAATTGCGCCTTCATGGCTGAAGTAAAACTATTTGCACAAATTTCTAATAACATTGGCTTGGAGTTATTTGGTTTGTTAGTTTAAAACAATACTTTTGCTGAGCGTATGTCTTTTGAATAGTAGGAGAAGCGCCCTCCATAGATAAAGGTAAGGATAACTAAAGTGTTTTTTCATAAATTATTGCTTTGATATATTATCCTAATCACAGTGCCGTTCATATTGTAGTTTATTAGATAAAAAATCATTTATGCGTCCTCTAAGTTTAATATGCTGTCTTTTATTCCTTTTTTCCGCTTGTGAAAAAAGCCCTAAGAATAATTACAAGCCGCTCAGCCTTCTCCCTCATGGGCTTCCAATCACTATTCAGGCTCCTGAAAACCCGGTGATCAAACTAACCGATATGACTGTAATGAAGGACCTTACCGTTAAAAAAGGAACGGATTACAATATCCAAATCTACAGCAGCTCGGCGAATACCACGAACTTCCAACAGGTAAAAAATGAACACCTTACGGAGGTTAAAAGCAATCCTTATTTCAAGAAAGTGATAACTGACAATCCTAATGGATTTATTTACGAAAAGCAGATTGATAGCACCATGACCTATGGTTTCAAATATGTACATATACAGGGAGATCAGGAGTTCATTTTTCAAAATGGTATTCTAGGAATTTACACTCTGGAAGAGGTAAATGGCATGTACGAGGCTGTTCAGCAGAAATAAGAAGTTCAGCCATATAGGGCAAAAAAATAGGCCACTAACGGTACGTTAGCGGCCTATTTTTTTTGAGGTTGTAAGATTCTACGCCTGTTTTCCAGTAATTTCGTAACTAAAAAGGCATAGAATGACTAAAAAAATGCTTAAAATAATCATGGGGATATGGGATTAGTTAATAAAAATATGTTTGATTGTTCCAACGTAAGTTAACATTAAAATGTTTGCTTCAATAAGGCAAGAGAGAAATAAAATTTCACAATGACTGTTCAGAGACAGTTTTTGTGACCATATACCCTATTGGTGTTACAAAGATAATACCTTAGAACTTATGCGTTTTGTATTGTTGTATTAACTACCTCTAAAGAATGATAATAGTTCAATTCTGCCATAAAAAAGGGAGATTCGATTATAAAATCGAATCTCCCCGCTATTTTTCTAATTAAAAGCAAACTGTAGTTCACTCTTAATATTAGTTTATTTCTTTAAAGCCTTTGTGTAATTACGAGATACATTTGGCCAATCAATTACGTTGAAAAAGGCAGCGATGTAATCTGGTCTTTTGTTTTGGTACTTTAGATAGTAAGCATGCTCCCAAACGTCCAATCCCATAATTGGCGTTCCTTTTTTCTCTGCAACATCCATCAAAGGATTATCCTGATTTGGCGTAGAAGTCACAAATAATTTCCCTCTACTGCTTACGCAAAGCCAAGCCCAACCAGAACCAAAACGAGTTCCTGCAGCAGCTTTAAATTGTGCTAAGAACTTATCGTAGCTACCGAAATCTTTGTCGATTGCTTTCGCTAATTTTCCTTTTGGCAAACCACCACCGTTTGGTGAAATGATTCTCCAGAACATGTCGTGGTTGTAATATCCACCTCCATTGTTACGGACAGCAGCACCGTGCTTACCCGCTTTTTTTAATAACTCTAGAATTGATTTTTTTGCTAATGGCGTATCCGCAATTGCATTGTTAAGTTTGTTCGTATACCCTTGATGATGCTTCGTGTGATGAATTTTCATCGTTCGCTTGTCAAAGTGTGGTTGTAGCGCATCGTACTCGTAACCTAATTTAGGTAATTTAAAAGCCATGGTAATAGTTTAGTTTGTTAGTGAAAGATTTTAGTTATTTCATTAGTTAAACAACTGCCCAAATATAAAGTTTATATTTTGCATTGCAAAGGTTATTTTTATTTGTGTTTTGCGGGGAATGGAATTTTGAATTTAAGCTAAAAAACTGTCATTAATCTCGTCAAATCAATTCCCTAACAATACTTTTTCATAAAACCAGAAAACAACAACTCAAAGAGTATCCTGACAAAGCTGCAAATCGTCTCATGAAACGCGAGGCTCTTGATTCGCGGATTTTAAACACATAGTCACATAGAGCACATAGTTCCCTCACGTTTTAGGGCACATAGAAATTTACGTTCCGTAAATTTTACATAGTTCACAAAGGAAAAAACGTTTCTATTCGTTTCCTTTATGAACTATGTAAGAAGAGCTGAAAGCTTTTTACTATGTGAACTCTGCGATAGTGGCCCCCGCCTGACCGGAACGGGCTGGTTTGTGTTCTATGTGACTATGTGTTTAAACCTGCATATTGGTGCATCATAATAAACATAATCTAAAATTGCAGTAGGCTGAGAAAAAAGAGATTTACTAAATTTCAAAACCTACCCGCAAGCATTCAGTCAGCTTCAGCAAATCCAACAACCCTTTCCATTTCCATAAAATAGAATTACCTTTGCGCCATCAAATTCAAAGCCCTTAGATTGGAACAAAATTTCTGTGGGCTTCATTACTTTAACTTTCATTCTACTATCAACATGAGTAAATTCAGAAAAGAAAAAGACAGCATTGGATACATCAAAGTACCTGCTGATAAATATTGGGCTGCACAAACACAGCGCTCTGTGCAAAATTTCAAAATCGGTGGACAAAAAATGCCCATTGAAATCGTACGTGCTTTTGCCATTCTTAAAAAAGCAGCAGCATTAACTAACGCAGAATTAAAAGTATTACCAAAAGCAAAGGCAACACTCATCGGAAAGGTTTGTGATGAAATATTAGCTGGAAAACTTGACGATCAGTTTCCATTAGTCGTATGGCAAACCGGTTCTGGAACACAGTCCAACATGAACGTCAATGAAGTGGTTGCCAATCGTGGTCACGTTATCAAAGGTGGAAAATTAAACGATGAGAAAAAATACTTACATCCAAATGATGACGTAAACAAATCTCAGTCTTCCAACGATACTTTCCCAACCGCCATGCACATTTCGGCATACACCATGTTATTGGAAAATACACTTCCGGGTATCGCTGCTTTGCGCAAAACCTTGGATGCAAAAGCGAAGAAATATAAGAAGGTGGTAAAAATCGGAAGAACGCATTTCATGGATGCCACTCCGGTAACAGTTGGTCAGGAATTGTCTGGCTACGTTGCACAATTAGATTTTGGAATGGCAGCTATTAAAAATAGTTTAAAACACTTGGCACAATTGGCGCTTGGTGGAACAGCTGTTGGAACTGGATTGAACACCCCAAAAGGATATGACAAAAAAGTAGCGAAACATATTGCTAAGTTGACTGGAATCCCTTTCGTTACTGCAAAAAATAAATTCGAAGCACTAGCTGCGCACGACGCGATTGTGGAAGCACATGGCGCTTTAAAAACGGTTGCTGTTTCTTTGATGAAAATCGGAAACGACATTCGAATGTTGGCTTCTGGTCCAAGATCCGGAATCGGTGAATTAATTATCCCTGCAAACGAACCAGGTTCTTCCATCATGCCTGGAAAAGTAAATCCAACACAGTCAGAAGCACTGACGATGGCTTGCGCTCAGGTTCTTGGAAATGACGTAGCTATTAACGTTGGTGGTGCCACGGGACATTTTGAATTGAACGTTTTCAAACCAATGATGATTTTCAATTTCCTCATGTCTGCCAGATTGATTGGTGATGCTTGCCGTAGTTTTGATACGAACTGTGCGCAGGGAATCGAACCAAACTATCCAGTGATCAAAGATATGTTGAACAACTCTTTAATGTTGGTTACGGCCTTGAATACTAAGATTGGCTATGACAAGGCGGCTACGATTGCGAAGAAGGCTTACAAGGAAGGGACTAGTTTAAAAGCGGCGGCTGTTAGCTTGGGGTATTTGACGGAGAAGGAGTTTGATGCTTGGGTGCGACCGGAGAAAATGGTGTAGGGGTTGGCTTTGAATAACAATGTAATTACGAAATGGAGAAGCTGCTGTCCTTTGGATGGTGGCTTTTCTTGGTTTAAAACGTTGGGATCATATTTACTTATTACAATTACGTACAAATACCATAACTAGGAATCTTTTTTAACCTCTAGATATTGTTTATCTGATTTTTTCGTAATTCGTAATCATCCCAACAAAATCTACGCTCAACATACAAATTGAAGAAAAAACCAGCGACGAAAAACGAAAGCCTTCACGGCACTCGGACGCTATTAAATCATTAAAGGAAATATTTGGAAGAGGTAAATCATAAAAAAAAACAGGCCCTCTAAACTGATCTAAAAAATACCCCAGAGCAAACACCCAAATAAAAAACCAAGGTACAAGCAGAATAGCAGGTAATTTCAATTTGTATTTTCCGATAAAATACCACATTGTCATTAAAACAAAAACTGCATAATATAGAGGGCTAAAGAATATATGAAACATAAAATAAACGATAATTTCTGGGCAAAAAATTAACGTTAATAGAACATTAAAAATAGAACATAATAAAAGCCAAAAAAAAGCAAACTTATATTTATTCTTTAGTCTCCGCATGGTGCAAGTGTTCATGACCATTAAGTTAAGACTTTTTCCTAACTTACAAAACAAAACACCCCCTATG
>CAZDTI010000038.1:0-32827 GCA_964508085.1 uncultured Saprospiraceae bacterium
TGTTATTTCAAGTTCATTATTCTAAAAAAAAATCATTTATTAACTAGGGATTTCCCTCCCTACAAACCCGTACAATATGAAAAAGACAAGTTATCAACTCAGCCAACAACGGCCCATCCGACTAATGGCCATGTTACTCCTCTTTGCGCTTTGCCTTATTTCATTTGACGCCCTCCAGGCCCAAAATCCGAACAAAAAGAAGAAACGCCGAATTAATGGAAAAGTATTCACTCACGTAGAAAGGGACAAAGACAACAGTCGTGACTCCGACTGTGATCGATTACCAAACAGAACCATTGACGGTACTTGTAATAACATTGTTACAGATGAAAGTTCAGAATGGGGTGCAGCGGATATTCCTTTTGCTAGAGAAATGCAGCCCGACTATGGCGCTCCCGATTTTTACAACGACATGGCTGGTAATTGTCGACTGAGCCCACGAGCTATTTCTAATTTGGTGGTTGCTCAATCCGAAGACATTCCCAGTCCTCGAAACCTGAGTTCTTTGGTTTTTACCTGGGGCCAATTTCTGGATCATGACATTGACTTAACTCCCGAAGGAGAAACAGAATATGTCCCTGTTTTACTTCCTTCCAATGACCCAGATTTTGTTATGCCGATTCCTTTTCTACGATCAGAGCCCTATCCGGGTTCAGGTGTAACAGCTCCGAGAGAACAAGAGAACATAATTACTTCTTGGATTGATGCTTCACAAGTCTATGGTTCTGAGGAATCTAGGGCCAATTGGCTACGGACTTTCAACAATGGAAAACTAAAGGTTTCAGCTGGAAACAATCTACCCTATAACACCCTTAACGGAGAGATGGATAGTCCCATTGATCCAAACGCACCAAGTATGGCGGGCGATGCAGGTGGTACTGTTAAGATCTACGTAGCAGGTGATGTCCGCGCCAGCGAGCAGCCAGGATTGACTTCTTTGCATACCCTTTTTGTCCGTGAGCATAATCGTATTTGCGACGATATATCTGATCTCGGTTTGTCTGACGAAGAGACTTATCAAAGAGCTAGAAAACGGGTGGGCGCTTATATGCAAGCCATCACTTACAATGGTTTCTTACCAGCCCTTGGCATTAACGTAGGGGATTATAACGGTTATGATTCCTCCATAAAACCTGACATAAAAAACATGTTTGCTACTGCAGCTTATCGTCTAGGCCATACGATGGTAACAAATGAAATACCATTGTTAGATACGAATTGCGATCCCATCGGTCCAGGTGCTCTTTTATTGATTGATGGCTTCTTTAATCCAGAAGTTATTGATACTTATGGTGTTGCTGCTTTCCTACAAGGACTCGCTGCTCAAACACAACAGAAAGTAGATGCCAAAATTGTTGACCAACTGCGAAATTTCCTTTTCGGTGATCCTAATTCTCCAAGTGCATTTGGGCTCGACCTTGCTTCGTTGAATATTCAAAGAGGGCGTGATCATGGATTACCAGATTACAATTCCGTTCGCTCTTATTACACGGGTACACCTGCAGAGGATTTCGGTGACATTACAGATGATGAAGAATTGCAAGCCGCCTTGGAAGCCGCTTATGGTTCAGTTTACGATATGGATTTATGGGTTGGCTTACTTTCTGAAGATCAATTGCCTGGCTCTTCTGTTGGTGCTACTTTGCATGCCATTTTGAGTAAACAATTCCAAGAGCTTCGTAATGCAGATTATTACTACTATAGAAATGATCCAGCGTTTAGTGGCCAACAGGAAGACCGAATTTCGAATACGACTCTAGAAGATATTATCCGTAGAAACACTACCATTAACTCGCTTCAGAATGATGTGTTCTTCGCCTCAGATTGTGGTCAGAATGGCGGCGGAGGTGGAGGTGGTGGAAGTGGTGGAGGCGGTGGAGGAGGCGGTGGAGGTGGTGGAGGTGGTGGAGACGGTGGCGGTCGTAATTTTACCCAACCAGATTCTGGAGAATTAAATGTCTATCCTAATCCTGGTAATGGCGACATCAATTTAAGTGTACGTTTTGTTAGTGAAGCTGCTTCTGTTCTTGTTTCTGTAAAAGATCTGAATGGAAAGGTCATGACCCAATATAATGAAACGGCTTATGATGGTATTCTTTTCCATCATATGGACTTAAAGAAGTTGTCGCCGGGGATGTATTTTATTACGGTGAAAGCTGAAGAAGAATGGTATACCGAACGAGTGGTGATTGAATAGACGGAAAATAATATTGGTAGAGGAATTTCAATAGTCCTCATCAAGTGGTTTTTATAAGGTTGAAATATTCAAGTTTTATTTTCGAGCGTCCCTACTGTGTGTGGAAGGGACGCTCATTTTTTTCTACATCAAAACCCCATTCACGGCTTCTACCGGCTTCGGAATATCTGTTTCTCCCAGCATTTCCTTAAGGTCTATTTCGATAACCCGACAAAGCGAAAGCATCGGAATATCATTACCAAGCCCTTCAAACGGATTCTCAGAATAATCACCGATAAGCTCCATCGTGAGATACACCCAAGCTACCATAACCGTTAATGGAATAGAAACTAGATGCCCCCAATGGCCAGCCATATCATGAAAAGCGGTAGTCATTCCGAAAGGCAGTAGAAAAATGAAAAGTCCGACAAAGATAAAACTCATACTTCCATACTGACGAGGAAGGGGAAACTTTTTGATCCGCTCACATTTTCCCTGATGAACATAAAATTCGTTTAGAATATTTTGTAATTCCATATGACGGAAGTCATCGATCAGTCTCTTACTTCTCAGATCTGCCAGATCTTGTGATTGCTGATCTATAATTTGAGTAGCCGTATTTTTATAGTTGATCAAACGGTTATGCTCCTCTATAGGTAAATAGCACTTCAACCATTTCTCTGTATCTAGGTCACCTAACAATCCAATCCCGTACCTCTTCATTCTTGACTCTGTTGCTTTTCTCATGTGCCTTCCTTGACTAATATGCTCCCAGGGTGTTGGCAAAAGTAGCTGAGACCTGAGCGCATACAACCAAGCAATGTGTCGATACATTAATTTTGTATGGATAGCATGACGCTCTGCTTCTGAATAATCTTGCTCCGTAAACTGATTGCCCACATAGGCCTTTACCATGGCTCCCCAGGCCCGGCTACTATTAATAATGGCCCCCCATATTTTACGAGCTTCCCAGAGTCGGTCATAGGCTTGATTGTTTTTAAAACCAATATAAAAAGCCACTGCCGTACCAATAACAGACAAGGGCAACCAGGGAATTTCCATCCATTGCCAATGCGTAATACCATGGACGCCCGCTACTGCGGAAACCCATAAAGTGATCCAAAGTATATGTAATCCTGTGAAACGCAGGATGTTCATGATGCCGAAATTCTTTTTTATGTACATTCGTTCTAGTTGAGTAAGTGATTCTTTGAGAATACAAGGATTGTATTTTGGAAAGGTTCAAAAGTAATAAATAATCTAAGGATCAATTAAAAAATAAGTTATAAAGATTTAGGTTGATTATTTTGTAGCTGATCGAAGCACTGAAATGCAATTTATCGCTTAGCATACAAGAGTATTTCAGAAAGAAAAAAACTGGTAAAAAAGAAGATGAGGCAATAGAACATATTTGACTGATAATCTGAGCATTACAACTCTGACCTTGTGAGATATACCAACTGTTTTAATTCCATTGAATATGTTGGAAATAAAAAAGTTCTGTAAAATTCACACCATCCTTGTGACCTTTTCTATTTTTGGGATACTAACCTTTATATAAGGGAGTTTGAATGATGTCGCTAAATGATAGATCGACCTCAAAGGTATAAACCAAGCCATGCAAAAAAGTCAGAAAACAGATTTCTTAAAAGTTGTAGAACAGCACGCGGGTATCATCAATAGCCTGTGCAGCCTATACTATGCCCGTAAGGAAGATCAGAAGGATGCACGGCAGGATGTGATCCTGCAACTTTGGAAGGCTTGGCCGACATTCCGAGGAGACTCTAAAATTGGAACTTGGATGTATAAGGTTAGCCTTAATGTCTTGTTGGCAAAAAAAAGGAAGGAGAATCGACGGATAGAAGAGGCCGAATTAACAGATGTCAACTTTTCAGAGGAAGACCCAGGCTTCCCCACGGATGACGACGTGCAACTCTTGTTACAAATAATTGAATGGTTGAATGATGAAGAGAAAGCAGTGGTCGTTCTTTATTTAGAAGGCTACAAAAATAAAGAAATCGCAAATATTCTGATGACTTCTCAAACGAATGTCAGTACACGCCTTCATCGTATAAAAACAAAATTAAAAAACCATTATCAAACCTTGATGTATGCTGGATAGATTAAAACCTGCCTGGTGTATACTTAAATGCCAGCAAAAAATGGAAGGTATTCCAAGGGCTGAAATCCTCGCCATACTAGATGTGGAAGAAGAGGTCATCAATCCTAACAATGCTTTTGCTAAAGGATCCTGGAGTATTGGTTTCTTTGTCTTACTTTTTTTGATGACTTGTTGTCAGGGAGGGTAGAGGAGGATTTCTAATTGCCCCGAGTTGCGACTCGGAGCAATTAGAAGTTCGAGTCTTGCGTATCTAACGTACCTATAATATCCCAATAGCATCGAGTGTATCTATTTATTCATTCTAGACATCCATTCTTAAAATTTACCAATCTATGATCTGGAATTGCGATCCGGAGTTCTTCAATTTGTTTGGAGTGCTCTCTGTAAGATATTATGGTTTATTATTTGTTACCGGTTTTGCTTTGGGTTTTGCCTGGGTTTATCAGCAGCATAGAAAGGAAGGTTTGTCGACAGATCACTTGGAATCTTTATTAATTCACATCATTGTGGGAACCTTAGTAGGTGCTCGTTTGGGGCATTGCCTCTTTTATGAACCAGCGTATTTTTTGGCGCATCCGCTGGAGATGATTTTGCCAATTGCAATCGGAGCGGAGGGTGTTGAGTTTGTGGGGTTTCAGGGCTTAGCGAGTCACGGTGGCGCGATAGGCGTTTTAGTCGCACTCTTGTTTTTTGGTTGGAAAACAAAACGGGAATTACTTCCTATTTTCGATAAATTAGCTGTTGCCATTCCTTTGACTGGTGCTTTTATACGACTTGGAAATTTTATGAACTCGGAAATTCTAGGTAAGGCTTATGATGGAGCTTTCTCTGTGATTTTTGCACGGGTGAATATGATACCGCGACATCCTGCACAGTTATATGAGGCCGTTGCCTACTTACTGATATTTTTTGTGCTTTGGTGGGTGTACAACCTTGTGGCTGGAAAATGGCCTAGTGGTTTTGTATTTGGATTGTTTTTGGCTTTACTTTTTGCAAGTCGCTTTTTTCTGGAATTTTTTAAGATTGATCAGGTTGGTTTTGAGGCGGAAATGGCTTTGAATATGGGGCAGTGGTTGAGTTTGCCTTTTGTTTTGGTGGGAATGGTTTTTATGGCGAGGAGCGGGAGAGGAGTCCTACTCAAAAAGCCTTAACTGCGGATCCTCCGGCTTAGCAAATCCCTTAGCCGTTCTTCCTCCAAATTTCCAAGAATCTTTATTTTCCTTTTCTACCAATTTATTAAAGTTGGAATTAGGTACAAATCCTTTTTCCGCGTTTTGTGCAATTTTACTCAACTTCGCAATCGCCCTTTGCTTATCGGTATCTCCTATCTTCGCTCTATCAACTGCACTCTTAAGCATCTCTATCGTTTCATCATAAACCGTAGTCGGAACTGGAAAGGGCGTCCCTCCTTTTGCACCATGTGCGAATGCAAAACGAGCAGGGTCACTAAACCTTGAAGGAGTTCCGTGAATAACCTCACTAACCAAAGCTAGCGACTGAAGCGTTCTTGGCCCTAGTCCTTTCAATAACAATAGTTCTTCAAAATCAGTAGTTTGACTTTCTTGTGCTAGCCACAAAATACTCCCCAACCGTTTAAGGTCAACATCTTTCGATTTAATGCCGTAGTACTTTGGTAAAACCATCTTAACAATCTCCTTCATCATCTTGTCCGGATGCTCTTGGGTGATATTTAAGATGGCATCTTGAGTAGGCGAAGCTTGTTTGTCCACTAAGTTTATTATATCTCCTTGGTGCGCACCGCAGATCGCAGCATGCGGTTCACTAACAAAAGAATCTACTTTATCTGAATGCCAAT
Organism: uncultured Saprospiraceae bacterium; assembly: GCA_964508085.1. Lineage (GTDB taxonomy): Bacteria > Bacteroidota > Bacteroidia > Chitinophagales > Saprospiraceae > CALGLS01. The sequence goes on from CAZDTI010000038.1 coordinate 6,115, forward strand.
GGTATCGTCTTGCACTTCCATCAGCCGGCTTCATTCCTTGTTGTATGACCGTCCAATCTCCTTCATCACTTAGAATAAAATTGTGCAGATACAAATTGAAACCATCCTGTAAAGCGGTATTGTCCACTTTGGCGCTCAGCTTACTACAACGAGAAAGGTATGCCGCGTCCAATCCAATTTTATCTCCGATCTGTAACAGTTCATTTGGTGTTCTCAACGATTCTTTTCCTTTACCACCACAAATGTAAATACCCAAGTCTTTTGACTGCGGATTAATCGTTCTTTTCAATGCCCTCATCACTGCTGTCGTCACCCCCGAAGAATTCCAATCCATTCCGATGACTGCTCCAAAACTTTGGAACCAAAACGGATCAGACATACGACTTAAGAAGCCTTTTTTGCCTTGCTCTATCAGAATAGCCTCGACGATCGAAAGACTCAATTTCGTCATTCTTTCGAAAAGCCATGGAGATATGGAACCTCCCATTAATGCTAAATCTGCCGAACCTGATTGTTTCATATGCTAAGGTTATTAATTAAGCGCTTTAGGAGTTTTTTAAATATGTTTTCCAATCTAACAAATACTTTACACCAAGTGATTTATAAGGCGCCCAACTTTCAGCAATGGCCTTTTGTTGTGCTTTCACTCTTGCGGAAGTGTCTGTATCATAAAGCTTGGTCATGATTAGACGAAGGTGATAATCGTCCGCAGGAAAAATGTTTGGTCTTTGTAGTGTATATAATAAAATCATGTCTATTGTCCAAGTTCCAACGCCTTTGATTTGTGATAATATCTTTCGAACCTCTACGTCGTTTTGAGTCTCCCAAGCAATAGTATTCTGTTGAAAAAAATCAAGAACACGGAGAATCGCTTCGTATTTCCGAGTAGACAATTTTAGATTCCCAAATCCTTTTTCTTCTAATTCAGAAAAATTTTGGACGGTTAGTTCATTGAGTGAAGCAGCATCCATTATTTTTTGGAATGTTTTTTTAGTGCTTCTGTAATGGATTTGTTGTTCGATAATGCAGCTCATTAAATCATGGAAAACATTTTCTGTGCTTTCTATCTTAGGTACTGGGATTTTCTTTGTAATATCTCTTAAAATTTCATCCTGTTTGACGAGATGTTTTATTGCTGATTTTTCCATTTTTGTTTGATTATTGATAATGGAATAACAGTATTTTTAGGGGATTGTTTAATGAGTGATTCCAATCTAATGCTATTATAACTTTCGATCAAAGCTGCGTTTTGTATTCTTCGATTTTTTGATCCAAACGATCATTAAGAAAATCATTCTTTCCTTTAAGAACTTCTGAAATCAACTTTGCCTCTTCCCAGTATTTGAGTACTTTTTCTTTAGTCCAATCCTTTGGGGGAATTTGCAGATTAGTAATGCGATCCGCTAGTTTTACTAAACCAACCTCTTTTCGCAACTTATTAATCCGATTCAAGCTGTCTTTCATTCTTTCTGTTTTAGAGGCTAGGTTTTCATCTTTAGTCAAAGCTTGAACACCGATCGCTACCTCCTCAGTAAACTTATTTTTTATTTCTTCAAAATCGGCAGTGGTATCTTCAATTGTATCATGTAGAATAGCGACTTGAATGGCGAAGTTAAGGTCAAAACTAGGATCAACATTATAAGCTAGTAACACTTCCATCGCTACATTTGAAATGTGTAAGAGGTAGTTTGAATTGGTTCCTGGCACTTTCTGCTTACTATGTTTTTCACCAGCAAATCTTATTGCGTTTTGATATAGTTCTTGTGTCATTTTTATGGCTATTTATTTCTTTAAAACGAAATCATATCACAAGTTAGAAAAGATATTGATGACTTTATATGATAAACGTCGTTCATCATAGTTTTCCCCCAACTGGTCATATCTCCATTATACTTGGTCACTAATATTTTCCTTGAAGTTTTTTTCAAGTTAGATTTGGGTTGTAACAAATAAATTATAGTACGATGATGAATCTAAAAATAGAGAACCTTTCAAAGTCTTATGGTCGGAATCAATTCGGTTTAAAAGATTTTTCACTGAGCATCGAGCCTGGTATTCTTGGCTTACTCGGTCCTAATGGGGCAGGAAAATCTACCTTGCTAAAAATGATTGCCACCGCAAGTAAACCTACCAATGGAAACATTTGGTTAGACGGAATTGACATAGCAAAACAACCCAATGAAATGCGAAAGCAGTTAGGTTTTCTTCCACAAGACTTTGGAGTATATCCTAATTTAAATGCCTATGAATTTTTGAACTACATGGCCGCTTTAAAAGGGGTGGGCGGTAATGGGCTTAAAAACCGTATTAGCTCTTTATTGGAAGGATTGAATCTAATGGAAGCTGCCAAAAAGCCTATAGGAAACTATTCTGGTGGAATGAAACAACGGATAGGTATTGCTCAAGCCTTGCTCAATAACCCAAAGGTACTTTTACTAGATGAACCCACAGTAGGCCTCGACCCTGAAGAGCGCGTACGATTTAGAAATTTAATTGTCGATTTAGCGCAAGATACCATTGTTATTTTGTCCTCCCATATTGTATCAGATATTGACACCATCGCGGATCAAGTGGCCATAATGTGTAGGGGGAAATTGCTAATAACAAATGATATTCCTTCCATTATCAAAAGCATTGAAAACAAAGTCTACGAAATCATTATTGAGAAAAACGAGCTCCAAAAATTCAAACAACATAATATTGTCGTAAGTACTCAGCGCCATACGGATGGGCTGCTTATTCGTTACATCACAAATAAAAATACTACAACAGGAAGCTTACAAAAAGCCAATTTGGAAGATGCTTTTCTATTTCATACAAAATCAGATACTAATGAATAATCTAATCCAATTAATAAAAGCCGACTACCTGCAAAGAACCAGAGGCTATGGTTTTATAGTAACGCTGTGTGTCTCACTGGCATTTGGTTATTCATTTGTTCCACCATTAGATGCTCCATATACAACCATAAGAATTGGCGATTATATTGGTAACTACAACAGTGCCTGGTTTGGTTATGTAATGGCTGTAATGAGCAGTGTTTTTATTTCCTATTTTGGGTATTTTATTATTAACGATGGCATAAAACGGGATACTGAAACAGGTGTTGGTGTAATAATGGCAACCACGCAAACAAGTAATTTCACCTATTTGATTGCCAAATTTTTAAGTAACTTTTTAGTTCTGTTCTCCCTATTATTACCCGTAATGATCATGGGCATTTTATTGTTTTTCATATATGGCTCTGGCTCTTTTAGTTTGGGTGATTTTATTAGTCCAATCGTTTTAACTTGCTTACCAATATTGGCTCTAATCGCTGCTTTGGCCATCCTATTTGAAAACTTGTTTAGAAAATCAAACGTCTTACAATATGTACTATTCTCCATATTATTCTTCGGCACTTTACTCGTTCCTCTTTCGTCCGAATTCAATCAAATGATTGATCCTTTCGGTACAAAGATTATTCTTCACGAGATGACGGAGCAAGTCGCTCAATTGACCAATGAAGAACAAGGATTGTCTATCGGCTATAATGTAAACCATCAATTCCAGGAGAAACGATTTGAATTTACTGGTGTTGATTTTCCTACACCTTATCTAATTGCACGATTACTTTGGGGATTGTCTGCTCTAGTTCTTGTACTGCTTTCTTCATTTATTTTTCACAGGTTTCGTATTTCCTCTTCTAAAGCTTCAGCCAAAAAGCAAAGCGAAAAATTAAGGGCAGTTGGAAGTAGTTTTGAAATTGATTTAAAACAACCTTTGACTTTTGAATTCGGTATTTTGCCGCTAATAAAAGCTGAAATACTATTGTTATCACGTAAACAAACTATTTGGTTGTGGATCCTAACACTGGGTGGAATGACGGCCTTAGCTTTGTCGCCAATAACAGTAGCGCATCAATTTATATTACCAGCGCTGTGGTTTGTTCATGTGACAAAATGGTCAAAACTGATCAGCAAAGAATTTGAATACGGGACACAATTATTTTCCGCTATTTCGTACAAGCCAGAAGTGAGAATATTTACCGCACAACTAATATCGGCGACCATTTGTATTCTCCTATTGTCTTTACCACTCCTTATTAGGCTTATAATTTCGGTTCAATTTATTTCAGCGATAGCAGTCTTTCTCGGAGGCATTTTCGTAGTAGTTTTGGCGACCTTACTTGGCCTAGTAAGTAAAAGCAACAAGCTGTTTGAAGTACTGTTCTTTTTCCTTACATATGCTAATTTCAATGTAATTCATCCACTCGATTATTTTGGAGCGCTTCATTCAAGCACTAGTTATTTAGTTATTTTAGCGACCTTGGTTCTGGGTATGACTGTCATTACTTATTTCTATAAATCAACATTTAATCAGCAGTAATTTAGGAAAAAGATACTTGGGAGTTATCCTCATTTCAAAGTAGAACTGCTATGAACCGAACGCTACGAACAAGGTTCCTTCGAGGAACCTCGTTCGTATACCTCCGGGAACCTTTTGGTCACTGTGTTTTCCCCTCTACCAACCAAATCCAATATTCAAAGAGACTCGAAGACTAGGTAACAGCTTCCAATCCTCGCCAGGTCTATCTAATATGCCAAAGCGAAAATTATCATTTGCAAGTTCAGCATCTTCAGGAAGTTTGGTTTTATCAACTTCTCGATAAGTTCTGCCTCCCAAAGCTATTTTCCAGTTATGGTATAAATGTTTACTAACTAAAGTGTATTCCCCAATCGTAACATGAAGATACCAAGAGTCTTGTCTTATCTTGAAAGGAAAAAACTGCTGATAAGAGCCACCAAAACGATCTACCACCAATTCTAAATCGTTAGTATTCAACTGTCTATACATTAGTTGAGCCCCTATAAAATAAATAAGATTCCGTCTTTTGCTTGCTCCATAACTCAACATTTGAACGTCAAAAGCAGTACGAAAGCCTCTATTTGTGTGGATATCATTGTAAAAATGATCAATATAGCCAAAGGAAGTTTGTACTAAGGTTTTCTTATTTAGGCAAGTTCCAAAAGCTACTTCTACTGTTGGATTGACTGGATTTAAAAATGCGAGAGGAAGGACTTTCAGGTGCCACTTTGGAAAGATATGGCTCGAAGAATCTTGAGAAACAACAATGCTTTTACTAAAAATCAGCAGTAGGGAAAACAGAATACTCTTTCGCAATAGCATAGAAATAACATTAAGTATGACACAAAGAGAGAGCTGCAAATAAAAGGCTCTTTGCTAAATATATACCCATTACGAAGTGGTTTGGGACTTCATCTGCCGGCTTAATTTATCCAGCTCTGCGTTAGAAAGCCTCGATGATGCTAAGGCATCGCCTACGTTTTCTGCCTTGATCTGAATAAATTAATCTCGACATATTCGCCCAAACCACTTCGTGCTGGGTATAGTGGGTAGATAAGGTGGATGATAGTTCTCTTAATACGTACCAAGCATGCGTTAGTGCGAGACCTCATCGGCCTCATCTACCCTTTAGCCATACCCACTATATTGGACCAAGAACCAAATAAAATTCCTAAGCTTCAATAGGAATAGTGGATAATAAAGCCATATTCTCTAAATCAGAATAATCATATTGATAAATGTTATTCGGTCCTACTACGATTAATAAGCCATTTAATGGAATGACATCAAAAGAAGTAAAACCTGTAAAATGATGAATCAATTCTATCCCGTATGGATCTGCTACGTTATAAACTTTTAATCCCTCGGTATCATCACATAAGAAAAGTGTCTTTCCATCAATTCCAATACCCTTTGGGTTATGCATATCATATTCAATCAGTAACTCAGGCTTTTCTGCATTTTTAATGTTATAAATTTTTAACAGGTTAGCATCTTCGGTAATTGTACGGCCACATGATTCTTCCGAACGTAAGGTATTGAGTGTAACATAAGCAAAGCTATCATTCGCTACAACAGGGTCGCAAGGGTAGAAAGGAAAGTCGTGAGCTGCCTGACCCAATTTTTCTGGAATGCCATCCAAGCCAATTCCGTAAATAAACAAGCCTTCTCCCGAACCAATAAATAACTTATCATCAAAACCGAAAAGCGTCTCTATATTTGAACCGATAGACTGTTTGTCAATCTCGTTTGGCTCTGCAGGATTTTCAAGACTTAAGGTCGTAATCGATTCATTGTCGAGAATATAAAGATAGTCACCGATTACTAAAAAACGGGCATAAGAGCCTGCAACGCCAGTATCCGAACCTGAATCCAGACTCGCATTATCCGCCTCGCAACTAGTAAATAACAATACAAATACAAAAAAAATAGAATGGAAATATTTATAGAATAAATTCATGCTTTTTATTTTTAAAAGGTACTTATACCCATTATGTACGAAATGGGTTTATATTCATTAATAGCGCACTATCAATCCTAAGTTATCTCAAACACTTGGGTTGAGACAACAGCGCTGTTTCCCAGCCCAAAACCTTTCCTTTGGTTTCATCTACACACTCAAAATAACCAGAATAGGACTCTGGAAAATTTTGCTGAGACTCCGGATAAATATCCTCTGTTCTGGAAACCACAAAAACACTATCCAAACTACTAATATCAATAGCTACTAAATCGGTTAAGTTATCTGCATACAAGATGTTCCCTTTAATAGCTATGTCATTACAAGCAAGAATTTCTACAAAACCAATAGCCTCAGGATTAGTTGGGTTTGTATTATTAAACACATGAAAGCCTCGATTCTGTTCGACAACATAGAGCAAATTGTCTTTGTAATACATCTTTCCAAGGTGGGTAATGGGCTGAGCTGGTTTGGAAATGACTTGTTGCCAATCTTGCCCTTCCGCATAAATCGGGCGAAGTCCTTCAATGGAATCAGGTATGGACTCTTCATTTGAAATACAACCAACGAGTAAGCACAACAGAGAGAAAAGTATTAGTTTTTCCTTCATAACTTTAATTTTTATTTCAATGGAGAAACGGTAGGAGTTTCTTGATCGCTGCCTCTTAATATTCTTTCTTTGACAAATGACGTGATTCCACAAAAATACGGAATTCGTCAAGGAACCGCGACGAACAAGGTTCTTTTGAGAAATCTCGTTCGTATAACTTATTTCTATAAATCAACATTTAGCCAACATTAATTTAGGAAAAAGGAATTTGGGATTCTTTCTCATTTCAAAATAGAAAATCCCCCTTCAAACAATCCAGACTCCCCATCTAAATACTCCACTTCCACAAAATAAACAAACACCCCTGAGTTATAAAACTCCCCATCCACCGCACCATCCCACCCATGAGTAGGATCATTCAAGGGCACATTATCTACTTCAAAAACCACTGCACCCCAACGGTCGAAAATCTTCAGCGATCGTACAAACGTATCTCTATTTCCTTGAAGATAAAAAACATCATTGACGCCATCAAAGTTAGGTGAAAAAGCGGTAGGAATATAAATGGCTCTATTTTTCAAAACAATAACATTTATTCGATCTGTGGTTTCACAGCCAAATTCATTAACTATTGTCAATTCATATACCGCATCAAAAAATGGACGAGCATAAGGTGACAAACAATCACTACAGGAAAGTGAATTCCCAAAAGGATCAGTCCAGTCAACTGTAATAGCACTGTTGTAAATAGGATCAAGCAACACACTATCTCCCAATTCGACCTCTAAATCAGGACCTAGATCAAGTACCGCTTCAGTTTCAAAAACAAAAATAGAATCGATATTTGTGATGCAATTATTACTAACGGTTACAGAATACCAGCCAGCCTCCGTAGTCTCTAAACTATTATTCGTGCTTCCATCATTCCAACTATAGTCAACTCCAGCAAAGATTCCTGGACTCAAAACCAAGGTATCTCCAGGGCAAATGCCAATCTCCGAATTTTCAAAAGCCACCTCAAAAGGAATCACCTCTAAAGCCGTAGAATCATCCAAAACCAAAGTGGAAGGGTCATCACTGAAAGTTTCTTCTCCTAAAAAAACAGGTAAGCTTTCTATCCGTGCCTGATTTTTATAAACACCCTCCGCATTATTCCCTACACTAACCTGAATTACGATACTATCAATACCAGGAGGAATTTCGATGCCTTCAATAGCTAACAAGTTGGTACCAATACCACTCACGATCGTACCTCCAAAAGGATTGTTAAGGATAGCTACAATTTCTAAATCTGATGGCATTTCATCCAAAAAATCCAAACCCGATTGGGTAGAAGCTGAGCCATTCGCTATTTTAAAAACATAAGTTATCGTATCGCAAGGCAAAGCTACTTTTGGTCTGACTGTCTTCTGCAACTTCACTGTATAAGGACAAGCACAAGCATCTTTACCTACTGCTCCCGGACCAATCGCTTCGATGCTTATGACTCCTGTGTTCTTATCAATTTTGTAATAGGTATCGGGAACATCAGTGTCAAATTGCAATCCATAGCCATATAAATTTCCGAAAGCATCAATAAACATTGCCCCCATTGCATCGACCACTGTGGAAACGGGATAATTATTTAATTCAACTGTAGCTGTAGTAAAGTCGAACTCAATCATGCGATTTGAATGGGCATCAAAACTAAAAATATCTCCGTTCACCGGATCAAAAACAAAATCCGCGCAGTAAACATTAGCGGTAGTTGCATTGGTGATAGGAAATCTTTCTATTGAAAAATCATCGAGGTTAACCCGTGCCAACTCTCTTGTTATAAAAGGAGACCCACCAGATGCCAATAAGTAAAGAAACTGTCCATCTGGTGAAACATCACCAGCGAAATAACCCAGATCGGGATCTAGTCCAGTAAGCGGACTAATGGCTGTTGCCGTTCCGGAAGCGTCCACTCTGACTAGATTTTCAGAATTTGCATCCACTCCATAAATATAATTATCCGTAGATCGATAGCCAATAGAGTTAATGGCCAATCCCGAATTTCCAGCTGCTATTGGATTGAATAACACTGTACTTCCATCTGCGGCTGGTTCTACTCGATACATAATAGAGGGACCACTTTCAGTCAACGCCAAAAAGAAATCACCTTTACATTGAAAGGGCTGGGCTTGTGAAAACAGCGGTAATAAGATTAAGAAGATAAAGGTTAGTTTTTTCACGGTGCTTTATTTGTTCGTTTTCGTTACTGCTAATATAACCAATTTATAGCACTTGAGGTATTAGCAAAATAAGCATAAAACAGCAAAGGTAGGATTTACAACATTCTCAAGTACAAACTTTTCAAATAAGCGCCTTCTTTAAAGCCAATCGGATGGTCTACATCATGTTCTGTCTTTTCCATGACCTCAAAACGATATCCATTTTCCCTAAGGGTTTCGGTCATAAAAATATAAAAATCTTCTGCCAGCACTCTGGAAGAACAAGAGGCTAACAATAATATTCCACCTTTTTTTACCAGTCCAGCACCCAGTAAAGCCAAACGCTTATACTGATTTTCAGCAACAGCAACTTCACTCGCTTGCTTAGCAAAAGAAGGAGGATCTATTACAATTAGATCAAACTGTTTATCTGCCGTTTGTAGCTTGGCTAAGCCTTCAAAAGCATCAACAGCCATTGTTTTATGGCGATTGGTCAAGTTGTTTAATGTAACATTTCCTTCTGCCATTTTGAGAGCTTGTGCGCTGATGTCCAAGCTGGTCACTTCTGTCGCTCCTCCGGCAAGGGCATGAACAGAAAAACCACCAGCATAAGCAAAGACATCTAACACTGTTTTTCCGTCCGCAAGTTCGCCAACTCTTTTTCTATTGTGACGATGGTCAAGGAAATATCCGGTTTTATGTCCTTTAATGACATTAGCAGAAAATAAAAGTCCATGTTCTCGAAAGACAACCACTTCATTTTCTAATACTCCATGAAGAACTTGACCATTTTCATAGCCTTTCAAGTCGCCTTTTTGCTGCAGCAAACGACTTAAACGTAGAATCACTGTTTTAGCTTGACTAAGCTCTAATAAACTAGGAATCAGTTCATCTAATCTTGAAATCCAACAATGTGCATACAATTTTATGACCAACACCGAATCATAGACATCGCAGATCAATCCCGGCAAACTGTCATTCTCTCCATAGATTAAGCGATAACTATTGGTATCCGTTTCTAACAAGGATTTCCGTTTAGCAAAAGCCGTTTTAATTTTCTCGGCGAACCATTCTGCATTAATCTTTGCAGGTTTATGAGCTTGTAGAATTTTAATGCGAATAGGGGAGTAGGGGTCATAAAATCCGATGGCCAGAAATTTATTTTTCTTTTGATCGTAAATTATGGCCAGATCGTCAGCAGTTCCGTCTACACTTTGTTTTATTATTGCGCCTTCAAAAACCCAGGGATGCCCTTTTTTGACCATCCGTTCTGCAGCAGGTTTGAGTTTGATAGCAATGGTTTGTGGTTTTGACATAGTATTTTTTTTGGAAGGTGGATGGGAGATGGGAGATGGGAGATGGGTTGATGGGTTGATGGGTTCCTTCTAACGTGAATTTGTACATACTAAGTGAAACCCATCTACCTATCTACCCATCCACCTATCTCCCCCTTCACTCTTTTCTCTCACCTTCCAAAATCATCCTGCAAACGTACAATATCAGATTCATCTGAGAGATGATTTGGATCAGTATGTTGCCAGATTTCTGCGATGATTCCTATTTCCTTTCCACCAACCAATCGGTGTCGCTCTCCTTGTTGGAGTGTTACTTTTTCTCCGATGGTCATCATGTGGAGATCTCCTTGTTCGTCGGTGTCACTGCGGAACAGGCCCGCTTCGCCATCTATTAGTTTCCATACTTCGGAGCGACGATGGTGGTATTGCCAGGATAACCTTTTGCCAGGGTGGACAACTAATATTTTGGGACTGACACGTCCGCCTTTAGTCAGTGCGTCGGCGTCTGCTTCAGGATAGTAGGTTTCTATAAACAAGGCCGCTTGTTCTTCTTCGATGACGAAGAAACCTCCCCAGGGGCGGTTGAAATCGGTACGTTCAAATTGGAAGCCTTTTTCTGTAAGAATTTGTTCTATTTTTTCGAATGCCGTTGAAGTCTGTTTCATGCAATAAAGGTAGTGAATTTTTAAAATGGAGGTAGTTGATTTACAGGTAATCTTGGTTTAGAGGCGCATTTTCTTATAAACGAGAAGTAAAGGAAAAAGGTTTTAGAAGTCTAAGAAACGGACTTTTTCAACTTGGAGTGTAAGCCCTAGGTTTATTTAGTAAACTGTCAAAAAGCCCTGTCACAAATCAACAGGGAATGAGAAAAAAAACACACATTTTAGAAACAATGATATAATATATTGGTATGTATGTGTACATTATAAATATTCATATATTAATAATACCCATTACATGAACACACAAACATTGAACCCTACAAAAACCCTTAGTAACGGCGACCAATCCAAAAAGTCAGCCTTTATCAGGTTATTTCCCTTTTTTAAAGTTCTTCTTACTATTAGTGCGCTATTAGCTGCTACTAATTCTGTAATAGGACAGTTTGTCGTCTCAGTTCCTAACGGTAGTTTTCCTGGTGGTTCTTCAATTTCTATCTGCGAAGAAGACTCCGGAGAGGACTTCATTTTTACGTGGGCAGCCATTACGTTGCTAGGTGCACATAGTCCCCGAATCGATGTCACACTTCCCGATGGAGCGACATATATTGCCGGGTCCTTTGTAGAAGACAGTTTATCTGCTGAAGGAGCCGCGGCTCTAACAATTGAGACCGGGAACATTTTACGGATTACATTTCCTGATTCTTTGGCTGGATTTGAGACTGGAGGGTATCGTTTCCGTTTAAAGTATGATTGCGATTTTATCGACGCAACTTCGGGCTCATTAATCTATCTAAATACAACCGCTTTTTCCGATGAAGGAAATAATACTACCTCTCCTCCTCCGGGACCACTCAACAATACTTTTGCAAAAGCAGATGTAGGAATCGACACACTAATTAATGGGAGACTGACAGGAGCTATAGTAGGGAATACCTACAGTCGATTATTTGAAATTCAAAATAATGGTGTTGGAGATTTACATGAATTTGAAGTCTGCTTGGATTATGGATCTTCTTTAACACCAGGAGACGTTCGAATCGGTGGTGTTCTTACAACACCAGGATTAGGTGGCTGTGTTACTGTAAATGCAACTAACTTCCCGACATTATCATTACCTCTAGCGCAAAACGATACATTAGGCTGGTCAGAAGAAGTAACAGTCTCTGATTGTAATATCTCCGAACTAGGGACAAATATAACTGCTAATTGGGGTTGTGATGGAAGCTTTTGTGACCCAGAGGATTCAGGGTCTATGACTATTGCACTAGCGGACAATATTCCGACTATTAGCGAACAATCTATTACACGTACATTTAATGGCTGTCTAGAGAATGGAGCAACCATAGAAACGGTCTGGGAAATAACCTCTGGTCTAGCATACAATCTAACACTTCGGCCTGACGCTTACAGCAATAATACATACATCGATACTGCCTCCGTAGAAATTGATTTAGGGGATGGTTCAGGATATGTTGCTTATGCTGGTACTCAGAACAGTATTGCTAATACCAGCGCCTGTGGAACGACTGAGAGAAGTAGATTCACAACAGATCCTTTTCTTGGACCATTTGATGCGGATGCTGGTGCTATTACTGTGAGGATGCGGTATAATATTTATACTTGTTGTCCAACTGGATCTTGTAACATTACAAATACATCTATCCTCGGTGCCAGACCGCTACTTGCGATCGAAAGTATGTGTGGTGTCGATCGTTCCGATCAGGCTACATCGTCATCTATTAATATGAATACAAGTACAGCTGATCAGGTGCCAGCTTTCTTCCCAGATGGAACCACGGCTACCTGGCAATACGATATTAATGATATGGCGAATATTAGTAGTTTTGCCAGTGAAGGGCAGGTTTGTATGCAGTTCACCTTAGACAACCAAATCAACTTCGACGCAACTTCCATCCGTTGGGTCGATGCTAGTGGAGCCACCACTCATGTACCTACTCCAGCAAACGTTGATGTAGGTTTATATCCAGTTGTTCATGCTTGTTTTGATCAAGGCGATTATCACGAAGACGGTTCAAAGATTTATTTTGATGCGTCTTATACTTGTGTACCATCTTCTTGTAATAATACAATAACAGCAACTATGGAAATGGGCTTCCGCTTTGGTGATGGAAGCTGTGGTGATAATTGTGAGTACCGTTTTCTCTGTGAGGAAGGAGAAACAATTTTGGGCGATGGCTGTTGTCCTGGCGTTGCATGTGATGGGCTTAGTCATATTTCCTTAACTACGGAAAGAATTTGTTATGGCGAGCCGGATAATGACAATGATGGCTGCGCAGATGTAGGAGGTAGTATTAATACAGCGCTTATTTCCACAGAAAGAGCGATGCAGGGAGATGAATTACAGTTTGTGTCAACAGCAAGAATCAATCTACAATCTGCTACCGATAGTTTCAATTATGTTTACCTCCAATTGGGATTCCCAGAAGCACATGGCCTAGGAAGTAGCTACAACTTGGAGATTGTAGATGATAATTTAGGATTGACTTATACTTGTAGCTCGGTCAACGTTTTTAGCACAGGAGACACTTTAAGTACTTATTATCTAACAACCGATTTACTCAGAGGCTGTGGTACTATTCCCTCGGACTTCATTTTCCAGGATAATGATGCTTTAACGCTTACAGGGACCTTTACAAATTTAAGTAATCCAGGCTGTGGGACAGAGCAGTTGGCTTATACCGCAAATTGGTTTGCAGACCGTTCTGCTTCTCCAGTCGGCGTTGACAGATTACAATGCAATATTCCCATTCCAGGATCTTATTCTCAGGTTGGTTATAGCTATACCATATATCCAACGAATACTTCCGGTAATTCCTATGGTTGCGGTGGCGCAAGATTTGAATACCAGGTTGATTTTTGTATCGGAGGCGGTGGCTATCAGATTCAGCCATTCCCCTATGAGATTAGAAACTTCTTTACACCAAAATTGTCAGGTTTGAAAATTCCAACAGGCTTAGAATTAGATCGCCTGGAATTACAAGAAACCCGTTTTACCAATACTTTTGGACAGTCTTATAGTCCAAATCTAGGTACAGAGGATATTATATCCTATGCCCAAATTTCAAATGGTTACATAACTCTTGATTGGGATACTTGGTATACAGAATGCACCGACCAACATAAACCAAACGGAGGATACACCTTTGAAATTCAAGCTTATTTTGAAGGTTCCTGTGAATCTACGACTTCACAACCTGAATGGTTTTTTGAAGCAGAGATGGATTATTGTTCTCCGGCTGTTACCGATCAAATAATCCGTATTGATTCTTTCCATACTGGAAATTTACCAATCATAATTCCAGAAATTGCTATTGCAAATACAGCCACTGATACCATTTATCCATACAATGAAAGTGCACTCTGGGACTTTGCCATTCAGGAAACCAACGGGAGTACTGCCAGAAATAATTGGGTGATGTTCCAAAGTCCAAGTGGCGCTATTATTCCTACTTCTGTAACCGATGGAAGTACAACGTATACTGCAACAAATGGAATTTTTCAATTAGGGGATGTATCTGCAAACAGCATCAATAATTATACGGTTGTAGTTGATTATACCAAATGTGAGCTAGATTCCCTAATCGTTTTCACCGGTTGGGATTGTACAGATTATCCAATTAGCGACCAACAAATCATACAAGGTGCTCTTACTTGTCCTATGGACACTTTAAAGATGTTCATGCTACCTGCCAAACCGGCCTTACAACAGACCATTACCGACCCTCCAGCTCCCTACGAGCCTTGTGATGTCCAAACTTACGAAGTTAGAATCATCAATACAGAAGACGCAACCATTTATGAACCTTTCTTTGAATTATTTCTACCCTATACTTCTGGCATGGAAATAATAGCCGGAACGGAAAAATATTGTTATCCATGTGACCCCAGTAATGTTGTTTATGATCCTGCTAATGATCTCTTAAGTCCAACAGAGATCAATTACACGCCACTTGGTATAAAATACATCTGGGATTTAGAAGTTAGAGTTCCTGAATTTGACTACACTTCTAATATGGGATGGCCCGGTCTACAGGACGCAGCCAACCAAGACGAAAGAAATTTTTTCCTTACTTTCGATATAAAAACAACCTGTGATTTTATTGGGGGAGATTTCAATAATTTCAAAACTAAAGGTAGAAACTATTGTGGCGATGTAGTGGAAACTTCTTTGCGAAATGGAACACCGCTAACCTATAATTCTGTTGCGATAGATTATATTTCAATCGTGACAATGGATTACGATTCGGAGATCAATGGTTGTCTGGATGGTGGTACCATAAATTTAAATGGTTCCTTAAGATTCCTTGGAAATACCGATGGAAATGATACATTGATTGTCGCTTTACCACCAGCACTAAGCTATAGCAATATTGTTTTCAATCCTTCACAAGTAACAGGTACTCCAAATATCAATATCATTGGACCAGGAGCCGGTTCAGTCAGTTTTCAGGAAATTCGAATGCAAATTGACGCTGGAATTCCACTCGGCGAATTGATTGAATATCAAATACAAACCGTTGTTGATCCCGGTGAAGTGCTTTGTGATGATGGCAACGCTTTGAATGTCAGAACAGTACGTGCTGCTTCTTTCCTTTGTGATGGCTTGTTGTGCGACGGTTTGGTCTCTTCCGGTTCACTCTATCCTCCTCCAATCCTAAATATATCAAAAGATTCCATCGCTTTATCTGATTTGGTAATTGAGACAAATTGTGGGATGACTTCCGTTTCTGTTTCTAACTTAACCGTAACCAATATTGGTAGTTTTGACTTATTAGAAGACATTGATATTGAACTCTTTTATGATGCAGATGATAGCGGAACGTATACCTCTGGTGATGTTTCTTTAGGTTCCACAACTTCTACTGCAAACCTAGCGATGGGAGAAAGCACCAACCTAAACGCTGGCCCTTACCCTGTGTCGCCGGGACAAAGTTGTAAGCTGATTGCCGTAGCCACTGGATGTGGTTGTCAACCTGTAGAAATCGTGGCCTCTGCATTGCTTTCTGCAAACGCAGGAGATGACAATACAGGCTGTAGCTCTGATGCTTTTGTATTGGGTTGTGGAGAGGATCTTACTGGTAGTGGTTTTACCTACCAATGGTTTGGCTTGAATGGAGCGCCATTGGATTCTTTGGATGATCCAAATAATCCAAACGCTACATTGAGTTATACGCATTACAATTCTGCAGACCTTACGCTAGAATATATTCTATTAACAACTCACCCTTCAATGGCTTGTAACAGTGTGGACACGATAAGCATTACCTTGAAAGGTTTGGAAACTTTGTCCGGTAATGAGGTTACAGTTTGTGTCGACTCTTTAGGTATGTTTTCTGGACCAACTGGATTCGCTAATTATCAATGGACGCCTACTACTGGAGTCGTTGATCCCTTAGATCCGCAGTCCTTAGTTGCAGCACCTGCTGGATCAC
Organism: uncultured Saprospiraceae bacterium; assembly: GCA_964508085.1. Lineage (GTDB taxonomy): Bacteria > Bacteroidota > Bacteroidia > Chitinophagales > Saprospiraceae > CALGLS01. Next base: position 22,577 of record CAZDTI010000038.1, read on the forward strand.
AAAATTATACCCTGTCCTATACAGATTTACAAGGTTGTACAAGTGCTTTTAATCAGACGGTCAGAGGAACAATTTGTACCGACTTAGAATTGGTGAAAGAAGTTTCGCCAACGACTGCTGACATCGGTGAGATTATAACTTATGATTTATACGTCATCAACCAAGGGCCAAATGGTGCCTCAGGAATAACAGTTGCGGATACTTTACCTTCCAGCTTAACTTACATCAGCTCAACACCTACAGGTTATGATCCTGTTACACATTTATGGACAATTCCAGGTGTCATGTTGCCCGGAGATACCAATCGTATAACAATGTATACGCAAATACTGACAGGTGGTCCAATTTATAATGTAGCCCAGATTCAAACCATGAATGAAGGAGACTTAGATTCTTTTGTTGGAAATAATGAACCCGCAGAGGATGACCAACAAGGCGTTTGTACAGGAACACCGATTACTCTCCTTTGTAGAGAAATAAAAAAAATTGGAATTGGCGATGATTTCACTTCTTACCAATGGTATAAAGATGGAGCTTTGATAGCAGGTGAAACAGCAGATTCAATAGCAATTAGCACCCCAGGAACTTATCAGGTCTTAGTAGATGGTGCAAATTGTCCTTACGGTCAATGCTGTCCTTTCGTAGCAACAGAAGAGCCTTGCGCGAATATTGGAAACCTTGCCTGGGAAGACCTAGACGGAAATGGTGTTCAAGATTCAGGCGAAAATGGTATCGCCGGCGTTACCGTTTACCTCTATGATGCCGACACTGGACTGCCTGTAGATACTGTTGTTACAGATGCTTCAGGAAATTACCTTTTTGAAGAAATTGCTACTGGAAATTACTACATAGATTTTGATATTTCAACCAATCCTTCTGGCATCAATTATCAAGGGACTAGCCAGGATAGCGGTAGTGATGATGCGACCGATTCAGACGCAAATCCAACGACAGGGCAAACCAATAACTTTGCTTTTGATGCCAGTACTGGTGATGATTTGACAAGAGATGCAGGGTATACACCTTTAGCTGATATTGGAAATTTTGTTTGGGTGGATAGCAATTTGGATGGACTCCAAAATTTCGGAGAAACCAAGGTGCCAGGTGTTACCGTCACCTTATTGGATGCCATCACGGGAGCCGTAGTCGCAACTACAACGACCGATGCCGATGGACTCTATTTGTTTTCTGATATCCCTTACGGAAATTATTCTGTAAACTTCAACCTCAACACGGCTACAGGTTTTACGGACTATTTTTTCACTACATCAGGAACTGGAGACGGCACCAATGACAGTGAAGCAAACGCCTCTGGTGATGGGCCAAACTTTCTATTCGATCCAAGAACAGGAGATGACCTCACCCATGATGCAGGAATCAATTCCCTTGGAAATATTGGTGATTATGTTTGGGTAGACAGTGATGGTGATGGCGTACAAGATAGTGGAGAGCCTCCGGTTGCTAATGTAACCGTTTATCTTTATGATGCCGATACTGGGCTAGCTGTCGATAGTACCATTACAAATGCTTTCGGTGCTTATCTTTTTGAAAATAAACCCGCTGGAAATTACTTCATCACTTTTGATCCAACAACTAGTAATCTTGGTTCAGCATATACTTTCGCTACCGAAGACGCGGGCGGAGACGATGCGTTGGATTCTGATGTATTGAGCACCGGATCGACAGCGGTTTTTGCCTTCAACCCAGAAACCGGAGACGACTTGAGTCTAGACGCAGGTCTGATTCCAACACCAGAAATCAGAAATGTAAAACGTACTTTGTCAACCGATTTATTGGACTCCGGAAATTTAGATATTACTTTTGAAATAGGCGTGAAAAATACAGGGCCCGTTGACTTGACAAACATCAGTTTATTAGATGATTTGTCCGGACAGCTAGGCGCCGCTTTCGTTGGACTCTCTGGTACTAGCCCGAATGTATCTATTTTAACAAGTACGGCTACAAATACCCCTTCGCTCAACGGCGGATATAACGGAAGTGGAAATAATGACATTTTTGCTGGGGCAAATACCGACTTATTAGCGCCAGACGAAGAAATCAGAGTGATGGTTATCGTAGAAGTAGATCCATTGTTAGCAACTTGGCCTTTGATGAATCAATCAACCACCTCTGCAGAAGGTTTGGACAGTAATGGCAACCCTCTTGAAAATGGATTAGGCGTAGCTTTAACTGCAAATGATGCTTCGGACTCTGGTGCAGATTTCGACACAACTAACCCCGGCGAACCTGGAGATTTAGGTACACCTGATGATCCATTGGAAATAACTTGTACCGCCGCTGATCCAGTAATCACAGGAGTACCAACTTCCTTATGCCCTGGAGAAGACGTAACTCTAACCGCGTTTACGACCTTAACAGGGGTTAACTACCAATGGCGAATTTCTGAAACTACAACCATTATTTCTACCAGCGCTAATCTAACGTATAACAATATAACTGCAAATACAGATTTTGAAGTAACTATAATTCCAGCAGCAGGCGAATGTGTTTACGACGTGGTAGAAGTAGTAACGGTAGCTGTGTCTACAGGCCCAACAACTACACCAGCCGCCAACTATACGCTGAACGCAGATTGTTCACCTTCAGACTTGACCCTTACTGCTGTAGCAGTGGCAGGAGCAGGTACAATTACAAACTATCAATGGACTGGCCCAAATGGATATACTTCCAATGTAGCTAATCCAACCATACCAAATGCGACGACTGCTAACAATGGTTCTTACACCTTAGTTGTAACGGACGATAATGGTTGTACCGACAGTGGAGTAGTGGAAGTAACAACCATAGAAGATGCAGTAGCACAACCAATTGTTACCTCTTCGGGCGCAGTTTGTGAAGGTGAAAGCATTACTTTGTCAATTCCAACGTATTCGGGAAGTTCGGTAACTTATACATGGACGATTCCAGGTTCTGCTGCCAACGTAACCGGGCAAGGAACAAACATGATCACAATTTTTCCTGCGGATGCAATTGATGACCCAGGAAATTATGCTGTTTCTGTAAATGTTGATGGTTGTGTTTTAAGTGCAAACTCAGATGTAACGGTCTATGCTGCTCCAACTCCAACAGCCACTACTACCATGACTGATATTTGTGATGGCGGAAGCTTTACGCTAAATGGTTCGGCGACAGGAACTGGTCCCTTCACCTATTCCTGGACAGGGCCTAATGGTTTCACCTCTACTTTACAAAATCCAACTTTGACTAATGTAAACGAAACATACAATGGTCAATACATCCTTACCGTAAATAGCGGAACAGCTTGTAGCGAAGTTACAACCACCACTGTGTCCACATTGTTAGCAGAATCTATTCCAGCAAATATTACGACCAATAGCCCAATCTGTGAAGGGGACACTTTATTCCTTTCTACAAGTACGGACGGTGTCCAATTTGAATGGATTAGAAATAGTGATTCTGCTTCCAGCTTAGCAGAACCAGGTATGACAACAGTGACTGAAAGTACCGAAATTCCTCCGGGACATCCAGAATATGCCAACGGTCCCTGGAAAGTTCGAGTGACCGATGCCAATGGTTGTACGGTAGAATCTAACGTTTCTCCAGTAGTAATCAATCCTATTCCAGCAGCTATCGCCAATAATGGCGGTGCGGTTTGTGAAGGTGATGCCATACAGCTATATAGTAATACACTTACAGGAGCAACCTACAGTTGGTACGATGATGACCCCGAATCAAATCCAGGGGCAAATTTGGTTTCCTTAAGCCAAAATCCAACTATCAATAGTTTAGCTGCTGGAACATATACTTACTACTTGACAGCAAGTCAGGAAGGTTGTGTTTCTCCGGCAGTCGCAACAACGGTTGACGTACAGTCTCCTCCGACTACCGCACCAGTAGCCAATTATACTTTGGCAACAAATTGTGCTCCAACTGATTTAACCTTGACTGCGAATGCAACAGCCGGTTCAGGTGCCATCGCGACTTACAGTTGGACGGGACCAAACAATTTTACATCAGATATTCAAAACCCTACGATACCAAATGCCACAGAAAATAACAATGGTTCTTACACCCTAATTATTACGGACATCAACGGATGTACAGCTACTCAAGCCGTGCAAGTCACTGGAATTTCTAATTCAATAGCTCAACCTATTCTGTCTTTTACACAACCCGATTGTGAAGGTGGCGTAATCACAATAACAGCACCGCAATACAGTGGATCTTCAGTGGATTATACATGGACAACACCGAGTGGAACCACTACAAATATCTCTGGACTGAACACCAATCAGCTGATTATCAGCCCAATAGCTACAGCAACTCACGAAGGGGAATACTCCGTCGAAATAACAGTAGATGCTTGTACTTTAACCTCTGATACTTTTGATCTTGATGTTTTTGATAGTCCAACAGTTGCACCAACTGCAAGCGCTGGAGTAATTTGTTCTGGAGAAAGTTTGTCCTTAACAGCCGGTGGAGCAGGAGCGACTACTTATAGTTGGACAGGACCAAATGGCTTTAGCTCGTCTGCACAGAATCCTGTAATTTCGGATGTTACAGCGGCTACAAACGGTTCTTATACCGTAGTAGCTTCTAACGCAAGTGGCTGTTCTGCAACGGCTTCTGTTTTAGTTTCTAACATTACAAATACAGTAACAACTCCAGTGATTACAGGAAGTGGCCCAGTTTGTTCAGATGCTAGTTTCACGCTTGCTGCACAAACGGCTTACACAGGTACTATAATTACTTATGCATGGACAAACGGTATCGGTGCCTTAGTCGGAACAGGATCTACTTTGACCTTAGCTGCTAATGCTGCAAACGCGATTTCTCCTTACCAACTGGTGGTTACCGTAGATGGTTGTACTTCTGATCTTTCCATTGCTGAAACAGTGGAAGTAATAACAGAGCCAGTAGCAATTGCTTCTACGGCAGGTGATGTTTGTTCCGGTAGCGACATGCAGTTATTCGCAGGCAGTATTCCAAACGCAACTTATGAATGGAGAGTCTCTGGTAGCGCAACAATAATCAGTACAGAACAAAATCCGATAATATATAACATTTCAGCTACAACGGTTTATGAAGTGACCGTAAACGTAAACGGTTGCGTCTCTAATCCAGTGGCTACGACGACTGCAACGGTACTCACAGCTCCAACTGTAACCCCTGTAGCCAATTACACCTTGAACGGAGACTGTTCTCCATCCAATCTTGTATTGACGGGAGGAGGAGTAGATGGTTCTGGTAGTACATTGAGCTATGTCTGGTCTGGGCCAAATGGTTTCAGCTCGACAGTAGCAAATCCAGTTATCACAGACGCAGTAGCGGCTAACAATGGTGCTTACAGCGTGACGGTAACTGACGAAAACGGGTGTTTTGCAACCAATAGCATCGCTATAAACAACATTGCGGATCAGGTAGCTATCCCAGTAATCAGTAGTTCTGGACCAGTTTGTGACGGCGAAATCATTGTTCTTTCTGTTCCCGAATATTTCGGTTCTAGCGTTGCTTACACTTGGACAACTCCAGCAGGAACGACGGTTGATATTACTGGTTTGAATACAAATGAAATAACAATTAGTCCAGCAGATTCTACGATTCATGAAGGAAATTATTCCGTAAGTGTTGCTGTAGATGGTTGCACACTATCGTCCTCCAATTATGATGTAAGCGTTTACCCAGCTCCCGTTTCCGCAATAGCGGTAGTTAATGCAGATCCTTGTGCTGGTGGTTCTTTGGAGCTTTCTGCAAATGCAACAGGTTCAGGCTTACTGACTTATGCTTGGACAGGACCAAACGGATTTACCTCTAATTTAGCAAACCCAGTAATCAGTAATACTACTGTTACGAATAACGGAGATTATAATTTAATAGTGACAAGTAACACTGGATGTGCAGCAACAGAAACGGTAACTGTAAACAGTATTTTGACAGAACCCGAAACACCAACCATCACCATCAACTCTATCTGCGATGGGGATAATTTAGTCATGACTACTTCTGCTACAGGTACAACCTTTGAATGGATCGGCCCACTCGGTGCTTCAGCAGCAACCTTGGCTTTAACTGGATTGACCACTGTAGCAGGCGCTACTTCCTTACCAAATTCAAGTGCTTCTTACCTAGAAGGTGATTGGTCTGTTCAAGTAACAGATGCCAATGGTTGTGTCAGTCTTTCGAATCCAGTAAACATCAATATTAATGAAATACCAGTGGCTTTGGCTGTAAATGATGGCCCACACTGTGCAGAAAATCCAGTACAGCTTTCCGCAAATATAGTGGCAGATGCGACGTACCGATGGTATGACGGAGATCCGGGAGGTGCGCCTGCCGGAGATCTTATTGCGATGGAAAGAGAAATTGTTGTCAATAATTTGGCAGCAGGGGTTTATGAATATTATTTAACAATAGAAAAGTCAGCTTGTACCTCTACAGCGAGTATGACCACCGTAATAATTGATACCGCAGCGGCAGTGGTTCCTACGGCAACTTACACTTTAGCAGCCGATTGTTCTCCTACTGACTTGACCTTGGCCGGAAACGTAACAATAGGTTCTGGTGCAGCAACATCTTACAGTTGGACAGGTCCAAATGGCTTTACTGCTTCTGTTGAAAATCCAACAATACCAAACGCAACAACAGACAATAACGGTTCTTATACTTTAGTGGTCGGCGATGAAAATGGTTGTACTGCTTCAGGTGTAGTAGAAGTGTTAGGAATTTCAAATGCATTGGCGATGCCGATCATTAGTAGTTCCGCTCCTGATTGTGAGGGTGGGGTAGTGAGCTTGAATGTTGCGCAATATGATGGTGCTTCTGTTGATTATATTTGGACCACTCCAGCTAATACAACAGTGAATATCACCGGACAGAATACAAACGGAATTACCATAAGTCCATTAGTAACTGGTACGCATGAAGGAGAATATTCCGTGAGTGTAATCGTAGATGGTTGTGTATTAGAATCAGATACTTTTGATTTAGATGTCTTTGATATTCCAACAACAGCGGCTACGGCAACCGCACCCACTTGTAATGGAGATAATTTAGTCCTTTCTGCAAATGCAACAGGTGCGACTGCTTACTTATGGACTGGACCAAATGGTTTTACATCCACTGCTGTTAATCCTACTTTATCGGCGGTTTCTATTGCAAACAACGGAACCTATAGTTTAGAAGTAACAAGTGTCTCTGGATGTACGGCCATTTCCTCTTTAGTGGTGAATTCTATCAATAACATTCCCACTACACCAACGATTACCTCTGCAGGTACACCTTGTTCAGATGGTTTAGTAGAATTGTATATCCAAGAATCTTATACCGGAACAACCATCAATTACGAATGGACAAATGGCGCTGGAACGGTAATCGGGACAGCAGCTACTGTAAGTTTATTACCAACAGCAGCAAACGCTATTTCGCCTTACCGGGTAGAGGTAACTGTAGATGGTTGCCCATCAGAATTGGCGGAACCGATGGAAGTTTTAGTTACAAATCTTCCAGTGGCTACTGCTACGAATGGTGGAAGTATTTGCCCAGGAGAAAGTGCACAACTTTTTGCAAATACAATTATAGGCGCAAGTTACGAATGGCGTGTTTCAGGATCAGCTACTATTATTTCTACGCAGCAAAACCCAGTTATTCCAACATTGTCAGCTACGCAAACTTATGAATTAACAGTGACTTCAAACACTTGTGTATCTGACCCTGTATCTACAACAGTCGTTACAGTCAACACTGCTCCTACAACGGTACCTACCGCCAATTATACCTTGGCTCCAAATTGCGCGCCTTCAGCTTTAGGCTTATCTGCAAATATCACTGCTGGATCAGCGGCAGTAGCATCATACAATTGGACAGGACCAAATGGATTTACTTCTACCACAACTAACCCAACCATTCCAAACGCAACAACAGCAGCAAATGGAACTTATAATTTAGTTATTACAGATGCAAACGGCTGTACAGCAACAGGAAATGTCGAAGTAGTTGGCATTTCAAACGCCCAAGCCATGCCAATCCTAAGCAGCAGCGGACCCGATTGCGATGGCGGAACATTTACTTTAACCGTTCCTCAATACTCCGGAGCTTCCGTTGATTACATCTGGACAACTCCAGCAAACACAACAACTAACATCACAGGATTAAATACTAACGAAATAACAATCAGTCCTCTAGCTACAGCAACTCACGAAGGCGAATACTCCGTCGAAATAACAGTAGATGGCTGTGTCCTAAACTCAGATACCCTTGACTTAGATGTATTCGATTCTCCAACTGCTGCACCTACCGCAACAGTAACTGCGATTTGTGCAGGAGGTGATTTGAATCTCACAGGAAATACAACAGGCGCTATCAACTACAACTGGACAGGACCAAACGGTTTCACTTCCAGCTCTGAAGATGTACTGTTAAGTGGTGTTACTGAATTGGCGAATGGAACTTATACTTTGATTGTTTCAAACGCAAGCGGTTGTTCCGCAACGGCTTCCGTAGTCGTTTCTAATATTGATGCTACACCAGTCATTCCTGTCGTGAGTAGTAATGGAGCAGTCTGCGCAGATGCGACTTTCACTTTAGCTGTGCAGACACCATATACGGGAACAACGATTACTTATAATTGGACAAATGCATTGGGTGCTACTGTCGGAACGGGTGTAAGTTTAAGCCTTGCAGCAAACGCAGCTAACGCGGTCTCTCCATATCAAGTGGCTGTGACCGTTGATGGTTGTACTTCTGAATTCTCAGCTGCGACACCTGTACAAGTAATAGAATTACCTAATGCAACCGCTTCAAACACTGGCGCGATTTGCCAAGGTGAAAATATTCAATTAACCGCAGGAGATATTCCTGGCGCCACTTACGAATGGCGAATTTCTGGCTCTACTACAGTAATTTCTACAAATCAAAATCCAATATTCTACAACTTGTCAGCTACAACAATTTATGAAGTAACCGTCATCACCGATGGTTGTATTTCTGATCCAGTAGCGACAACTTCAGTAACAGTGAACACCCCACCAACCGTAGTTCCAGTTCCTGCTTATACTTTGAACGGAGATTGCTCGCCTTCTGATTTGAGTTTCACAGGCGGTGGTCTTAACGGTTCTGGTTCAACTTTGAATTATGCTTGGACCGGACCGAATAGTTGGACTTCCACTTTGGCTAATCCAACCATTCCAAACGCAACAGAAGCATATAACGGAACCTACATGGTTGTCGTCACTGATGAAAATGGCTGTTCCGCTTCTGCTAGTTTAGGGATAAATAACATCTCTGACCAAGTTTCTATTCCTGTTATCAGTAGTACTGGACCAGTTTGTAATGGAGAGGTTGTGACTTTAACCGTTCCGGCTTACACCGGTTCTTCTGTCACTTACAACTGGACAACACCAGGGGCGACAACAAACATTACAGGTTTAAATACAAATGAAATAACAATCAGCCCAGCCGATTCTACAATTCATGAAGGCAATTATTCTTTACAGGTAATTGTAGATGGTTGTACACTCAATTCTGCGAACTATGCTGTGGAAATATTCCCCGCTCCAGTTTCTGCTGTAGCAGTTGCTATTCCTAATGCTTGTGATGGCGGTTCCATGATGCTTAGCGCAAATGCAACAGGTACTGGTGGATTGACTTACTCTTGGTCTGGACCAAACGGATTTAGTTCTAACTTAGAAAACCCAATAGTTAATAACATTGATGTTACAAATAATGGACAATACTCTTTGACTGTGACTTCTGTAAGTGGTTGCCAGTCTACTGAATCTGTAAATGTAAGCACTATTTTACCGCCAGCAGAAACACCAACCATTTCCATCAGCTCTATTTGTGATGGGGAGAACTTAGTGATGGAAACTTCTGCAATAGGTACAACCTTTGAATGGATTGGTCCACTAGGGGCTTCTGCATCCACTTTGCTATTGCCAGGATTGACAACAGTAACGGGAACAACTACCTTAGGAACAGCAAACGCTTCCTACCTAGAAGGGGACTGGCAAGTTCAAGTAACAGATGCAAACGGTTGTGTCAGTATTTCTAATCCAATTGCAATTAGTATAAATGAAATCCCAGTTGCGGTAGCAAATAATGATGGCCCACATTGTCAACAAGGTAATGTAGTACAGTTGTTAGCTAGTGATGCTGTTGATGCGACTTACCGTTGGTATGATGGGGATCCACTTGGCGCGCCAGCTGGTGACTTAATAGCCATGGAAAAGAACCCAATGGTCTCTGGACTAGCAGCTGGCACACATGATTTCT
>CAZDTI010000039.1:0-32418 GCA_964508085.1 uncultured Saprospiraceae bacterium
GGTATCATGCATCCAGCCCATCATCCATTTCTGTCCAAATCCAAGGCCTCCTGAGTAAGTTGGTCGAGAAACGCCTGAAAAAGCAGTAGATTCTTCAGCTATCGTAATTGCATCTGGGAATTCTTTATAAACGGTTTCATTGAATTCTTTTAAGAACGAAATAGCTTCTAAATTTTCATTCCCACCAAATTTATTTGGAATCCATTCTCCATCGTTTCTAGAATAATCCAGGTATAGCATTGAAGCTACAGCATCTACTCTTAATCCATCCGCATGATATTGATCGAGCCAAAATAAGGCATTGGATATCAAAAACGAGCGAACTTCATTTCTACCATAATTAAAAATACAAGATTTCCAATCGGGGTGAAAACCTTTTCGCGGATCAGCGTGATCGAATAAATAGGTCCCATCAAATAAAGCCAGACCGTGAATATCTGTTGGAAAATGAGAAGGCACCCAATCCAAGATCACTCCCACTCCTGCTTGATGAAAAGCATCAATCAAATATTTGAAATCATCTGGTGCTCCAAAACGGCTGGTTGGTGCAAAGAAACCAGTAATTTGATAACCCCATGAAGGGTCATAAGGATGTTCCATAACGGGCATCAATTCTACATGAGTAAAACCCATATCGGCTACATAACTCACCAAATCATCTGCCATTTCATGGTAAGTCAAAGAACGGTTGCGTTCCTCTGAACGTCTTTTCCAGGACGCCAGATGGACTTCATAAACAGACATTGGTTGCGCTGTTCCAGCCTGCTTCTTCCGCTTCGTCATCCATTTTTTATCCTTCCACTTATAATTCGAGGTATATACCTTTGATCCAGTAGCTGGCCTTGTTTCCCAATGACGTGCGAACGGATCTCCTTTCTGCAATGCCATCCCATTGTAAGAGATAACATTGTATTTGTAAACTTCCCACTGCCCAATACCAGCGACAAAACCTTCCCAAATACCTGAGCCATCCCAACGTGCAGAAAGCGGATGCTGATCTGGATTCCAGCCATTAAAGTGCCCCATGACAGAGACTGCTTTAGCTGTAGGCGCCCATACTGCAAAGTATATCCCCTGTTGGCCATCAACCTCCATAGGACGGCTACCCAACTTTTCATAAAGTCGAAAATGTTTGCCGGATTTGAATAATTCTATATCGTAATCAGTGAGCAGACTTGTCATTTTGTTGGTAGTTATGTTTGAATGAGGGCAAATATATGGTTAAATGGCTGATTTTTTCAATTTAATAGTTGAAAGGGAATGGTAACTCTTAAATGGTTTTACGTAGAAGAATATAATAGCCTGACCTTCCACAGATTGTATGTTCTTTTTATCACAATAGCACAATTAAGACACTACGTTAACCTACTCTATTTCAAGAGTCTTTCCTCTCTTTCCGTAAAAAGTGATACAAAGTAAAAAAGTAAAATTGACTTTAAACATCTATTTATCAATCACATACAAATATTTTCAAAAAAATATGTTTTTACTTTATGGAATTTTGGTTTTTCTGCAACCTATTAATGTAGACTCATTTAATAATTCTTAAAATTCTGCATCATGAAAAAGCCAGTATTGCATACCGAAACAACAAGCCAAGGCCGTCGCAATTTTTATTTTGACATTAAAGACACTAAGGATGGACAAAACTTCATGGCCATATCTTCCGTCTCTCTCAAAGAAGAGGGTCAAACCGAACGAAGCCAATTGATTGTTTTTGATAGTGAGATGGATGGTTTCGCAGGCGCTTTTATGCGCTCTTTATTAAATTTTGAAAAAAAGAAATCCAAACGCTAGTAATTCCAAAAAATAATTGAAAATGATTAGTATAAAAGCAAAGGCGCACAAATTTCAATTTCCCACAGTGAAACCCTACTTTTAAGCTCGGTAAAAAAGAAAAAACATGAACCAAGGTCTCGCAAAAAAAGCGCTCAAAAAATACTTCGGTTACGATGAATTTCGGCCTATGCAGTCGGATATCATTCAAGCTGTATATAATAAACAAGATGTTGTGGTACTTATGCCAACAGGAGGAGGGAAGTCCCTCTGCTTTCAGGTACCCGCCATCACAATGGAAGGCATGTGTGTCGTCGTCTCTCCTTTAATTTCTTTGATGAAAGATCAGGTGGAAGCTCTTAAAGCCAATGGTATAGCTGCTGCATTCATGAACAGTTCTATGACTTCAGCCGAATTGCAAGCAGTAGAGGACGAAGTCTATCACAACCGCATCAAACTGCTCTATGTCTCCCCTGAAAAAATGGTATCACAACAGTTCATGCCTATTATCCGCCAAGGAAATATCAATCTTTTTGCCATTGATGAAGCCCATTGTATTTCTTCATGGGGGCACGACTTCCGACCGGAATATACTCAGATGCAATTTTTGAAAAATCAATTTCCGGATATTCCCGTAATCGCCTTAACGGCCACTGCGGATAAATTGACTCGGAAGGACATTGTTAGCCAATTAAAACTTAAAAATCCAGAAATTTTCATCGCTTCCTTTGACCGCCCCAACATTAGTCTTACCGTAAAACCTGGGCAGAAGAAAATGGAGCAAATGTTGGACTTCATTAAACTAAAACCAAAACAGGCCGGAATCATTTATTGCCTCAGCCGAAAAAACTGTGAAAACGTAGCGGCTAAAATGCTCAGCTATGGATTACGTGCAGATTTTTATCATGCCGGTATGGATAGCCGAGCTAGGGATCGGGTACAAACTCAGTTTCTGAACGACAATATCCAAATTGTTTGTGCTACTGTCGCTTTCGGGATGGGAATAGACAAGAGTAATGTTCGTTGGGTAATTCATTACAACTTACCTAAAAACATGGAAGGTTATTACCAAGAAATTGGACGCTGTGGTAGAGATGGAGCAAAGTCAGACACCTTGCTTTTCTATAGTTATAGAGATGTAAAAGTCTTCCGGGATATGCTTTCGGAAGGTGATCCGAGGCTTGCAGAACTTAAGTTGGCAAAGCTCGAGCGCATCCAACAATATGCAGAGGCTTCTATTTGTCGGCGAAAAATACTCTTGAATTATTTTGGGGAAAATCTGGAGAAGGATTGTGGAAATTGTGATGTATGCAAGAATCCGCCTAAACAATTTGATGGAACTGTCATTACTCAAAAGGCACTCTCTGCCATTATGAGAACGCAGGAACGGGTTGGAATTAACCTGCTTGTGGATATTCTCCGAGGCTCCAAGCGAAGAGAAATCATCAGCAACGATTATGATAAAATAAAAACTTACGGAGCTGGCGCGGACATCAGTCAATCGGGCTGGCAAAGTCTGATTTTACAGATGCTAAATAGCGGACTGATCGAAATCGCTTATGATCAACGCCATACTTTGAAGGTCACCAATACCGGAAGAGCAGTGTTATTCGAGAATAAGAAAGTGCAGTTGGTAAAAATGGATCAGGTTCAAAAACAGAAAGAGGAGCAAAGTAAAAAGGTAAAAACAAAAGGAAAGCGAGATCGTGTTCGTGATGAGTTATTCGAAGTCCTTCGGGGGCTTAGAAAGCAAGTGGCAACGAAACAGGGTGTCCCTCCTTATATTGTTTTTTCTGATGTTTCTTTGGAGGAGATGGCTGCTGCCAAACCAATTACGGAGTTGGAGATGCGTCGTATTTCTGGGGTTGGGGAAAAGAAGTGGCAGTTATATGGGGAGATTTTCATCAATGCAATTCTCACCTTTGATGGCAAACCAAACATAGTGCTTCCTAAAGCAACTTCTGCTGCACGCAAGGCGAACAACATTCCAAAAACGGGTAAAACGCATTTGGAGACCTTACAGTTATTTAATCGTGGTTTTTCTATTCCTCAGATTGCTGACCAACGGCAGATTCATGAAAAAACCATTTCTTCTCACCTTGTCGAGTTGTATGCTCGGGGAGAGAAGATTGACTTGAAGCGGATTTTATCGAAGGCTGAACTAAGGGAGATTTTGCAGGTAATGGAGCGGATGGCACCGCCATTTTTTCTGCGGCCTATTTATGATGCTTTGGATGGTAAGATGGCTTATGATAAGATAAAATTTGCGTTGGCTTATTATCATCGGGAGGTGGAGGTGGACTGAGGGGCTTCTCCCATTACTCGGAGTAGAGTACTGCAAAGTGTGGCGCAAAGGTTTTTGAATGGAAGCCTATTTGAAATTTTCTTATGTGTACTTAACGCGATTTTAAACACATAGGCACATAGAACACATAGCCCTTTATCGCAAAAGTTCACATAGTAAAAATGCTATTCGCATTTTCTTTCATAGTTCATATAGCTTTTTCAGCATAACACTATTATCAATTTAAGCCTAATTCCTTATTATGAAAGTACTGTCTAAGAAGTATATTGATAAATTAACCTATCAAATTATTGGGGCTGCTATTGAGGTTCACAAATCATTAGGTCCAGGACTATTAGAAAAAATCTATGAAGCTTGTTTAATTCAAGAATTAAATTCAAGAGGACTGAATACGACTAGTCAGAAGCGTATTCCTATAAGCTACAAGGGAAAAGAATTAGATGTTGATGTCAGATATGACATCTTAGTGGAAGGTTGTATAGTAATAGAGTTAAAGGCAGTCTTAAAAATGAATTCATATTTCGAAGTTCAGGCATTATCTTATGCTAAACTTCTTAAAATACCTAAAGCGATCCTAATCAACTTTTCTTGTGAGAACATTGTTAACGAAGGACAAAAAACATTTGTGACTGAAAGATATAGACAGTTACCTCTCAGTGCCTAATCTTCTTTTAATCCCTTCTTACCCTTTATGAACTATGTAAAATTTACTGAAAGTAAATTACTATGTGCCCTAAAACGTTTGGGGACTATGTGTTCTATGTGCCTATGTGTTTAAATTTAAGTATGGTGCGTATCAGAAAGGAAAAATGTAGAACTATTGTCAAGACAAGTCGCAACTAATCATAAACAATAATTCTACATTCTAAAAACTACGTCTTACGTTTTTTCTTCTTGGCCGCCGGAAAAAGCACATTATTCAAAATCAAGCGATACCCAGGAGAATTCGGGTGCAGATTCAAATCCGTCTCCGGGTCATGCACAAAGTGGCGATAATCCTCCGGATCGTGACCACCATAAAAAGTCCAAGTGCCCTGACCATGTTGGCCATGAATGTAGCGCACTTCACCACCCGGCTTATTCTCTCCCAAAACCAACACAGAAGACTTTACATTCTTCTTGATAAAAGCAGTTGTCTGTCCCATAAAGCCTTTAACCGTGCGCGTATGATTTTGCGTAAGCATTGTTGGAACCGGATCCCACTTCGCAGAAAAATCGAAAAGAGAGAAGTAATCGGTCTCTGGTGGAATCTTTCTAGTCATACCATGATCAATAGTAGAGTATTCATAAATTAAAGGCGACTTCACCAATTCAAAATTTTCAAAAGCGAAAGTTTTGGAATAATCCAGTTTCTCTTGAGCATTTGGATCGGGACCATCTCCATCGTACATGTGATCGCAAATATCGATTCCTTCTGCTGCCAAAGCAATATCATAAGTATCCGTAGCGGAACACATGGCGAACATAAAACCACCACCACCAACATAATCTTTGATGGTTTTTACGACCGATAACTTTAATTGAGAAACTTTTGAAAAGCCCAATTCAGAGGCTAAAGCCTCCATCTTTCGCACATTTTCTTTGTACCAAGGCTGGCTACTGAAGTTTCGATAGAATCGACCATACTGCCCAGTGAAATCTTCATGGTGCAAGTGCAGCCAATCGTACTTCGCCAATTTTCCGTCAAGGACTTCTTTATCGTAAACGGTTTCGTATGGTATTTCAGCGTAGGCCAATACCATAGTTACTGCATCGTCCCAAGGTTGTATTTTTTCTCCCTTTGCGTTGACATCAGGAGTGTAGACCGCTATCTGTGGGGGGACTTCCAATTTCATTGCTTCCTGATTAACCTCAGGATCTCCGATATCTGATAATATCTTATTCATTTGTCCGTCCGGGATCACTTCAAAGTCAACATCTCGTGTACGGCATTCTTTTTCGAAAGCGACATTGTGCCGAAAGGCAAAACTACCACCCCGATAATTCAGAAGCCACCAAGCTTCTACTTCATTTTCCAATACCCAATAACAGATGCCATAGGCTTTAAGGTGATTTTTTTGTGCTTCATCCATTGGGATCAACATGTAGGCGGCTTTTAAAGGTAAACCGGCCATGAGTAGGACGAGGCAACTTAGGATAAGTTTTTTCATGTTTTAATTGTGTTTAAGGCCCAATACAAAATTCTAGGGCTTTTTAATATAACGACGAGTTCTCGGCTTTCGTTTAAGTGTCCCCTCATATTTCTTGTTCATTTTCTTGATATACTCAGCCATGCTCTCCAGATTCAACTCTTTTCTTCTTTTATCAACTTCTTTTGGATTATTCAACTCGAAAGGTTCATAGCTATTTTTAGCTTTATTGAATTCGACTTGAGTGCCATAAATCTGTTTTTGTCCCAGATTAATTCTAACTCGATCCGAAAGGTACGCATAGTCATGGGCATCTGCTTCTCCCGTATGAATTAACTTATCCGTTACCTTTAAGACCGCCAATTGAAAATCAACATCCATATTGCAATTTTGAACAATCACCCAGAATTCATGTGCCTTCTCTTTCCCGACCATACTGATAGTTGGGTAGCCATATTTATTAAATATTTTTTTAGCTTTAGCTCTGTTGACCAAGTCATCATTATATATAAGCGACTCATTATCAATCATTTGCTTAGACTCATAACCATGTTTTTTGTAGATATCCGTTGTCTTTTTACGATGCTTGCTGTAACGCGTTGTCATTGTAGTAATCTCAGCGATAACTTGAGGATTTAGATCTTCACGGCTTCGTTCTTCAACTTCCTGAGCGGATACTGGAGAAACAATACAAAACAAAAAGAAAGCGGCTAAGAAAAAGGGTTGGATGAAATTGTTTTTCATAATAAATGTGATTGATTGTAGTTCTTAATATTATACTTGTCTCATAAAGAGAAGGTTGCTCTTATTTCTTATAATTCACACATAATTCCTGCCAATGTGAGGGATTTAGATATTAAGTTTTTTAACCATTGGTATGAGGCTGATACTTTTAGTATTTTGCGCCACCTTTAGACCGTAATTTCATAAGAAAATAAGACTTTGAGCATCGAAGACAGTGAGATTATGTAACTAAACTGGGGGTTTTGGGGTTTTAATTCAGTGGACTACTTGCTTAGGATCAATAAAAGAATGATTTATAATCGATCCTTAGGAATAATAAAAATCGATCATGGAAAATATAACTTTTCAATATCCGGCCTGGTACATTATTTTTTGTGCCCTTCTTGGCCTTATTACCGCCGGGGTTCTCTATTACAAAGACCATAGTTTTTCTCAGCAGTCTAGCTGGCTAAATTGGTTATTAGGTGCTATCCGTTTTTTGCTGGTAAGCTTAATCGCGATTCTATTACTCTCTCCCCTCCTCAAATCCTTGGTAACCGAAACCAAAAAACCGGTGATCGTTTTAGCACAGGATCAATCGGAGTCCATCGTTGCAGACATGGAGGAAACAGCCTTGGCAAAATATAAGACGGACTTCAATCAACTGGCCACTTCTCTTGGAGAAGAATACGATGTAAAAACCTACGCTTTTGGGAATGATGTTCGAGAAGGTGTTGATTTTAATTTTACGGATAAGGTGAGCAATATGTCTGACCTCTTGAAGTACTTGTATGACTTATATAGTAATCAAAATTTAGGAGCTGTGGTACTCGCTTCTGATGGAATTTACAATGAAGGAAGTAATCCGATTTATGCTTCTGCGAAATTAGCGGCACCGATTTTCACCGTTGCCTTAGGAGATACAATTCCTAAAAAAGATCTGGTATTAAAGAGAGTTTTCCACAATAAAATTGCTTATCTAGATGATAAATTTTCCATCCAAGTAGACATCAATGCGCAGAATTGTAGCGGCGGAAATACTGTATTAAACATTTCTGCAGTGGGCGGTGGAAACACCGTGTTGGAACGCATTCCAATTGCAATCAACAAAAACGATTTCTTTACAACTAAAGAGATTATCCTAGACGCAAAAAAAGCGGGTGTACAACGTTTTCGAATTTCTTTAAATGAGATCAACGGCGAAGTAACGACGATAAATAACAGTCAGGATATTTTTGTAGATGTACTAGATGCGCGTCAGAAAATTCTAATTTTGGCCAGCAATCCACATCCGGACATCACTGCTATCAAACAAAGCATTTCCGGAAACAAAAACTACGAAGTTACTACAGCTTACATCAATGATCTAAAAGTAAATGTCGGAACTTTCGACTTCGTTATCTTACATCAGCTTCCTGCAAAAAATAATGATGCCGCGGGTGTTTTGAAAACGCTCTACGAAAAGAACATTCCACGTTTATATATCGTTGGGATGCAATCTGACCTCCGCAAATTCAGCAAAGTGCAACCATTACTAGATCTACGTGCAGACGGTCGAAACACCAATGATATACAAGCCAAAGTGGCCGATAACTTCAGTCTCTTTACTATTGATGACAACCTAAAAAACGAATTACCCAATTTTGCTCCCCTAACGGCTCCTTTTGGAGAATTCACAGATAATGCAAACACACAAGTCCTTCTCTATCAACGCATAGGAAAGATAGACACCAAATACCCTTTGCTTCTTTTTGGAGAACAAAACAACATCAAAATGGGGGTTCTTGCAGCGGAGGGGATCTGGAAATGGCGACTCTTCGATTATCTGCAACATCAAAATCACGAGTTGGTTACAGAGCTCATCAGCAAGAGTGTACAGTACCTGACTTTAAAGGAAGACAAACGAAAATTCCGAGTAAGCGTCAACAAAAATATCTTCAATGAAAACGAGCCACTTTTCTTCGATGCAGAGCTTTATAACAACAGCTACGAACTCATTAATGAGCCGGATGCTACCATAACTATTACCAACGAAGAAGGAAAGAATTACAACTTTACATTCAACAAAAAAAATAAAGCCTATTCCTTAAATGCGGGGCTATTCCCTGTTGGCAATTATACCTTTAGAGGTACCGTCATGAGCAGTGGCGAACAATTGAAATACAATGGTCAATTTTCTGTACGACCTATTCAATTGGAAGTGTATGAAACTACAGCAGATCATGGCTTGCTACGTATGTTGAGCGATAAATATGGTGGGACTATGGTCGCGCCTAACAACATAAATACTATTACGGAGTTGGTAAAAGCGAAGAAGTCGGTAAAGCCTACGATTTACCAAACAACGAAGACAAGATCGGTCATCAACTTAAAATGGATTTTCTTTATTTTATTGAGTTTGCTGACCTTAGAGTGGTTTTTGCGACGCTACTACGGAGGATACTAGAGCCTCGCTCTAGTATCCTCCTCTCCTCCGCGGCCCCGAGTTGCTACTCGGGGTAAATAGAGGTTGAACTCCTCCAGAGTTCTGGGATGTAAAAATGCCTGCTACTGTTTATTGTAGCAGGCATTTTTTATTTTCAATAAGCTTCGCGTTTCCTTTTATTTCTTTTGTAGGTATCTTCTTTTTTTATGAACGTAAGCTTCTGTGTTTCCGCTTTTCACCAGTTTATTTTTAACTGCACGAGCATCGCTTCTGCTTGATGTTCTTTTCACACAAACAGAGTGATATTGACTGAAGTCAAACGTTACGACTTCTGCATTTGAGTAGCCATTTTTCTTTAATCGTTTTACTTCTGCTTTAGCGTTGGCTTCTGTTATATAGGCCCCTCCAATAACTAGATATTCCATCCCTTCTGAGCTACCAGTTGCTGTAGTCGAGCCTGATCCATTTCCTGCATTTTGTCGGGCAGCAATTTCTGCTTTAAGGTCACTATCGTCTCCTTCGTCGTCTTCCTCATCATCATCTTCATCGTGATCTTCATCATCTTCTCCCTCTGCTTCATTTTCATTAGCAGAAATTTCGTCTCCTTCCTCATTAAAAAGCCCCTCTTCCTCTGGCTCTCCTTCAAAGAGTGATTCGACATCGTCTTTTACTTCGGTTATTTTATCGGAAGCACTGGTTTCTAGCTTAGTGGTTCCGGCTACATTGTTTTTGTTACAAGATTTAGAAACAGTCATAATCCAAAGCCCAGCAAGGACTATGACGGCGGCGAAACCGAGAAATTTTAATAAGCTCTTCATAGTATAGAAATTTAGTTAATTGAATATGTTTTTTAGCCTTTTGTATCTGACTACGTTAAATACTGAATTTTCCAGACCCGTAAATATAAACGTAAATTCGAAAATACCCGCATTTTAGTACTGATTTACAGTTGATTAAGTATCAAAAAGCCTTTAAGGGGCTCTGTCTAAATAATCCATAGAAAATATCAGGCCTAACATTAATATGTTCTTAAAAATAAACCGCTGAGAAATTCACCGAAAACAAAAAGCACCCTATCCGAAGACGAGTGCTTTAAAAAAAGAATAATGGTTCTTTATACTAGACAGATCTAAGTCTAGTTATTTTTTATCAAAAAGGATCATTTCTGCGCCTAATTGAGCGCCAACCGTTTTTGCGAAAGCTGCTGCCTGGCGTTCCTGAGCAAACCGACCTAAGCAGATGTATTTTTTATCTTCCTTAGAAAATCGAATCAATTCTGCATCAAAACCTCTAACATTGAATTGTCCTTGCTTACTGAGTAGCATCAGATTATCTGTGTATTCACCTACAAGTACCAAGAAACGATCGGTGCCTTTTATTTTTTTAGATTCTATCTTTGTTTGTTTATTCAACAAGGCTTCCTCAGCATTGATATTTGTATTTACCTCTTTTTTAGTAGTCGCGGCTACTATGGCTGTATTACCATTCGTACTACTGTTAGTGGCTAAACGAGCAGCTCCAGGTGCTATTTCATCTTTGACATCTTCTTTTAGGAAGACCGGATTTCCTTCCTCCACCTTTTCTTCAATCGCTCTTTGTTTAGGCCCAGGTTGGTTTACGCGGGTTCCTGTTTCATAAGAAACAGTGGAATATGCTTTAGTGCCTTGCGTTTTTGTTAGTATAACCATAGCTATAAAAACGACAAGCAAGGAGATACTTAGTAGATATGGTGTATATTTCGTGGGAGTCTTCATAATGTGGTGTTTGTTGATATGTGTGTATGTTTCTTTTGAAAAACAGTAAAAGCTGCTTTTCCTCCTTTTTGTACTGGCTTTGAGAAAAGATGTTGCGTGGGAAATGTTAAATATGTAATTTTTATACATATGAATTTTTACAGGAATATTATCAATAGAATGGTCTATCTATTGAATAAAAATTGCTGTGATTTTTATCTGCGAATTGATAAACAGCTTGAATCTGAATACGCTTTTAAGGGATTTTAAGCGCATTGCATCAAAGGAACATAACCAACCAATGAAAGAAATGTGGTCGTAAAAAAGTAGTTGATTTATTTCCTCAACGCTGCATCCCGCAAACGCTGCAAAAACGGAGAAGCAAAAATAAAAGCTTGGAGAAGTTCATTCTCTGAACCAAGCACTTGGTCTTTACTGCCTTCCCAACCAAGGAGGCCTTGATGAAGGAGGTAAATATGGTCACCGATCCCCATTACAGAGTTCATATCGTGGGTGTTGATGACGGTTGTGATATTGTTTTCGATGGTAATGTCTCTAATGAGTTCATCGATGAGGAGTGAAGTTTTTGGATCGAGCCCAGAGTTGGGTTCGTCACAGAAGAGGAATTCTGGTTCGAGTACGATGGAGCGAGCAATACCTACCCTTTTTTGCATTCCACCAGAGACTTCCGAAGGGAATTTATCATTATTGCCACTCAACTCTACCCGTTCAAGGCAGTAGTTGACCCTATCTAATTTTTCTTTTCTTGTTTTATTGGTAAACATATCCAGCGGAAAACGGATATTTTCTTCTACCGTCATCGAATCGAATAGCGCAGAGCCTTGGAAGAGCATTCCAATCTTAGTTCTGATTTTGCGCATTCCCATTCTATCTAAAGCAGAGAAGTTCGTATCACCATACCAGATGGTTCCACTGGTTGGTTTCATTAGACCAACTAAGAGTTTCAGCATTACCGTTTTTCCCGCTCCACTACGCCCAATGATCAGATTGGTTTTTCCCTTTTCAAAAACCAAATCCAGGCCTTTCAGCACCTCGATATCATCAAATGACTTGCGTATGTTTTCTGCTCTGATCATAATTATTGAGTAAGAATTAGGGCAATTAAATAATCAGAAAGCAAAATTAAAATGTCACTATAGACAACTGCTTGCGTACTGGCTTGCCCCAACTCTACCGACCCTCCTTTCACATAATATCCTTGATAACAAGAAACACTTGTCAAGATAAATGCAAAGACCAGTGCTTTCACAAACATCATAAATACATAGTAAGGCTCAAAGAAAGAACGAACTCCTTGGATATATTCAGCATCTGTAATTAACCCCGTAGCTACTGAAGAAACGTAACCTCCTGAGATACTGATAATGGCCGCTAAAGAAACCAACATCGGAATCACCACCATAGCAGCGATAACCTTGGGCATGATAAGATAAGCTGCGGTATTGACCCCCATGATATCCATCGCATCAATATGTTCTTTCTGCCGCATTCCACCAATCTCCGCTGCTATATTTGACCCCACCTTTCCGGCCAAAACCAAACAAGTAATCGTCGGCGCCAATTCAATAATTGTACTATCTCTCACGATATAACCGATGTAATACCGAGGTACAAAACTATCTTGTAGTTGATATGCAAACTGTACCGCCGTCACTGCTCCAATAAATACTGCTATCAAACCCACAATAATCAGGGAGCCGATTCCAATATCGTTCATCTGCCGCATCGTCTCTTTCCAATACATGGAAAACTTCTCCGGACGGCTCAAAGCTGAACGCAACAGCATAACATAACGCCCAAAATGATATAAAAAATTAAAATTCATATTTGTTGAATGGCAACTTTGGTAGAAGGGATTAGAATAGATACCTTCGTCCAAGTTAATATAACCGCAACGACGCTACGAAGGCGCTATGTTGATTAGAATTTGATTTTCTTAATTAAAGGGCAAAAATATACAAAACCTTTGAAAGGACAAGTTCTTAGGCGACTTTTAGCCAGCATCTAGTAGTAACTAAAAAACACTAAATCATGAAAGTCATCATAACCGGAGCTACTAAAGGTATTGGACGAGCCATTGCTGAGGCTTTTGCCAAAGAAGGAGCAGATATTGCAGTCAACGCTCGCACAGCTACCGATCTAGATCAATTTAAGGCTGATTTCGCGAAAGCTTATCCAAATATCAGTGTATTGTGCAAAGCAACTGATATGCGAAATAAAGGAGAAGTGCTGGCTTTCGCAGATTACATAAAATCACAATGGGGAACAGTTGATGTATTGGTAAATAATGCGGGCGTCTTCCTCCCTGGAGAGCTGAGTAAGGAAGAAGACGGCATGTTAGAACAAATGATCGAAACCAATCTTTATAGTGCTTATCACTTGACACGCGCCTTGCTCCCAATGATGCATGCGCATAAAAAGGGACATATTTTTAATATCTGCTCTATTGCTTCTTTGATTGCTTATCCAAATGGTGGCTCTTATAGCATTTCTAAGTTTGCTTTGCTTGGGTTTTCTAAAGTACTTCGGGAGGAATTAAAAGAAAAGAACATCAAGGTTACTGCGATTCTTCCAGGAGCAACTTGGTCAGCTTCTTGGGCAGGAGTAGAACTTCCAGAAAGCAGATTGATGCAGGCTGCAGATATTGCTAGTGCCGTTTTGGGCGCTTATCAAATGGGACCATCTGCTGTGGTGGAGGAGGTGGTTGTGCGACCGATGTTGGGGGATCTTTAAATTTTTCAACTTCAACCTCAAGAGCAACCTCAAGTTCAAAGCGCTCAATTCGTAAGCCAATCGCATAATATCTCTATGTAACTTTTCTATGGGAAATATATTACAAAGTAGAGGTCCCTACTACAATTTTTCCTCACACAGAGACCGCAGAAAACGCAGAGTCAGAATTGAAATTTGCCTTTATTTCCACGTTAGAAGGCATTTGAAGTTGAGGTTGAGGTTGCTCTTGAGGTTAAAAAATTACAGCAAAAATAATGATTACAGCAAAAAAAACCTTGGAGTTATTCCTTACCTTTAGGCCTCATTATGATACAACGACTGCACATTAAAAACTACGCTATCATAGAGGAATTAGATATCAATTTCTCGGATAAGCTCACCATTATTACCGGAGAAACCGGTGCCGGTAAATCCATTCTGCTAGGGGCCTTGGGCCTCATCATGGGGAAACGGGCAGACAGCAAGGTTTTCTACCACGCGGATACTAAATGTATTATTGAAGCGACTTTTCAGGTGGCTAAATACAAAATCAAACCTTTCTTTTCCCATTACGAATTGGATTACGACGATGAAGTCGTGGTTCGAAGAGAAATTGCTCCTTCCGGAAAAACGCGCGCCTTCATTAATGATACACCAGTTAACTTAAAGGTATTAAAACAACTGAGCGATTCGCTAATCGACTTGCATCAACAATTTGACACCTTGGACATTCACAGCATTTCTTTCCAATTGAGAATGATGGATGCCCTTGCGGGAAATGAGACACTACTACGGGTTTACCAAAATCTGTATCGGGAATATCAATCGGACACTAAGAAGCTCGCGGAGATGGTGATCCAAAATCAGACAGCGGCGAGAGAGATGGACTTCATCAATTTCCAATTACAAGAATTTTCAGATGCTAATCTTGACGAAAATGAACAGACTGCTTTAGAAGCAGAACTTAATCGACTAACCAACGCAGAAGGAATTAAGCAGACTTTATCGGCGGCTTTCGTGGGATTGAGTGAAGGCGAAAATTCCATTATTAGTCAGATGGAAGATTTGAGTCTTAAACTGGATGATGTAAAAAAACACCACCCAAAATTAGAAAAGGGTTACGAGAGATATGCCAGCATGTTGTTAGAACTAAAAGATCTGGCAAGCGAATTTGAATCCATTGCAGAAGATACCGAATACGATGAGGCCAGAATTTTAGAAGCACAAGCTCGTTTGGATTTAATTTATAAACTACAACAAAAACATCGCGTAAAAACGATGGAAGAGTTATTGACGATTCAAACGAATTTGCAAACGCAGTTTGGAGCCTTCAATGATTTGTCTTCAGGTATTCTTGAATTAGAAAATAAAATTGCGGAAGCAGAAACTGCGCTTACTAAACAGGCTAAAAAATTATCCACTCGTAGAAAAGCAGTAGTAAAAGGATTTGAGAAGAAGGTACATGCTTTATTGAAGCAATTGTCCATGGAATATGCGCAGCTGAAAGTATCCGTTGAACCTTTGGAAAAACCAGGACCTACAGGAATGGATGAAGTTCAGTTTTTATTTTCGCCAAACAAAGGCAGCAAATTCTTGCCGATTAAAGATGTAGCTTCCGGAGGAGAGTTGTCTCGTCTGACGCTTTGCTCCAAGTCATTAGTAGCCGACGCGATTCCTTTACCGACTTTAATCTTTGATGAAATTGACACAGGAATCTCTGGAGATGTAGCTATGAAAATGGGTAGCATTTTACAGGAACTATCCAACAGGCATCAGGTGGTTTCCATTACACATACGCCGCAGATTGCAGTAAAAGCAGATCAACATTATTTTGTTTATAAAAAGCATGGATCTAACAAGACCATTACAAAAGTAAAATTACTTAACGATGAAGAGCGGGTTAAAGCTGTTGCTACTATGCTAAGTGGCAGCCCTCCTTCGGAGTCAGCAATCGCTAATGCGAAGGAACTGCTATTTGGGTAAGAAGAACAAAGGTAGATGAGGCAAGATGGGTAGATGAGGTGGATGAGGTTCCCACTAATGCGAAATACCGCGAAATAAGGAAACCTCATCCACCTCATCTACCTTATCCACCTCATCTACCCTCAATTAAATAAAATCATACTAACCATGTCAAACAACCTATTAAAAGGAAAACGAGGTATTATTTTCGGTGCATTGGATGATAAATCCATCGCCTGGAAAGTTGCCGAACATTGTGTAGCCCAAGGCGCTACCATTACATTGACTAATGCTCCAGTTGCTTTACGATTTGGAAGTATTCAGAAACTGGGAGAAAAACTAAACGCAGAAGTAATTCCTGCGGATGCGACTAGCATTGAGGATTTGGAAAACCTAGTGGACAAATCTATGGAAGTACTCGGTGGCAAAATCGACTTTGTGTTACACGCTATAGGAATGTCCATCAACGTACGGAAAAAGAAAGCTTACACCAACTCTAACCATGAGTGGATGAAGAAAACTTTTGACATTTCTGCAATATCCTTCCATAAGTTAATGCAGGTCTTGTACAAAAAAGAGGCAATGTCAGAGTGGGGATCTATAGTCGGATTGACTTACATTGCTGCACAACGAATCTTTCCAGATTATGGAGAAATGGCGGAGTCTAAATCTTTACTCGAATCTTATGCACGTAGCTTTGGCTACCATTATGGTATTCATAATAAAGTAAGAGTAAATACGATTTCTCAATCTCCTACTTGGACAACTGCAGGTGGTGGCGTGAAGGGCTTTGATAAATTTTTCAACTACGCCGATAAAATGTCTCCACTAGGTAACGCTTCTGCTGATGCCTGTGCAGATTATTGCGTGATGATGTTTTCTGACCTTACCCGTATGGTAACGATGCAGAACTTGTATCACGATGGTGGATTTTCGAATATGGGGATGAACCCAGCTTTATTACCAGAAGATGAAGAGGAAGGATAATATTTCAATAGTAACCTCAATTCCAATAGTAAGAGGGTAATTCACGTTCGAAACTATAGCGTGAGTCCTAAGCTACAAACCGGAAAAACTGCTTTAAGGATCAATAAAAGAATAACTTATAACATTTGACTACTTCTTTTGTATCTACTCTTCGTTGCTAAAATACTCATTATGCTAAGGCATAAATCGCATTTCAGCGCCTCGATTAGCTTCAAAACAGTGAAGCCAAACCTTTATAACTTATTTTTTAATCGATCTTAAAGGCTATGGTTTTTCCGGTTTTTTTTAGTTATTGCTCTCTTAGAACATCATAAACCGAGTTCTATCCGTTTGAATACTTTAGTGCATTGTAAACTAAGTTCTGTCTGTTTTGACTTTTTCTTTTGAAATTACTCTTCGTTTGAATCTCCTTAAATAGCTAAGGCTATTCGCGTCGACTCTGCCTCGATTAATTCCAAAAGAATCTTGTCAAAACCAGACGAAACTAAATTCCCAGTGCACTTAGCCTTTATCCAAAGCTATATACATGCGATTTTTACTCCTATTACTTTTTTGTTTTTGCTTATTGAATAGTCGATCTTTATTGGCTCAATATGATCAAACACCTAATTACGGACAAGGAGAACCGATAGAACAACCAGAGAACGACAGTTTAGCCGCACTTCCTGATCTAACATTAGACACTTTCAACTTTCATTTTTTCTATCCTAACAATATCGATCAGGAATTTCCTTACCAGGATACATCCATTGCGCTTTTTCATAATTATGATCCGGCTCGACAACAACAATGGGATTACGCAACTATTGGTAATTTAGGAGGCGCGGCCTTCCCTTTTGTCTATCAACCCAGACAACGACGTGGTTTTGATATTGGGTTCCACCAATTTGACTTATACAAAACGGAGTATGAAGACTTTGCATTTTTTCGCTTGCGAAAAGCATTTACTCGTTTGAGCTTCACACAAGGAAAAACACAACAAGATACTTACAGCCAAGCGTTATTCTCTAGAAACTTCTCAAAAGGGATAAACTTTACGATCGATTTCAAGAGAATGAATCATAATGGCCAGTTTCAGAATCAAAAAGCAGAGAACACTTCGCTGGCTTTTGGTTTTTGGTATAAATCGCCAGGGCAGCAATACGATGCCTTCATTAGCTATGTATCCAATGGTATCTTTCAGCAAGAAAACGGCGGATTAAATATTGCAGCAATTAATGACCTTAATACAGATGAGCCTTTTTCCGTACCGACTCAACTAAACAGCAACGTCGCTAACACTGCACACACGGAACGTGCTTTTCACTTTCACCAACGTTTTTTATTCAACAAACAAAAAGCTCCAAAAAAGAAAGGGCCTATTGTAGAACCTTATCTTTTGCCTAGCGATAGCACAGGAATATTAATGGATTCATTATCCATTGATTCTCTAGAATTAGATACATTAGGCACAGACTCCTTAGATATGGACTCGTTGGCTAATGACTCCCTAAAACTCACAGAACTTCCCTCTGATTCTATTTCTATTGTTGTCAATCCAACAGATAGTATTAGTCCTACAATTGAAAATGGAACGACGAATATTACAATAACAGATTCTCTTCTAGTTGATACATTGAGCAATGGAAGTCTCATTTTGCTGGATTCTCTAGGCCTCCCCATTTCAGATAGTCTTCAAATCAGAGATAGTAGCCAACAAATCATTTACGAAGCGCCAGCAGTTTTCAAAAAAAGAAAGCGGGACTATGCTTTTAGCCATCATGGAACTTTTCAGGTAGCTAAATATAAATTTTCGGATACCAGCCCAGCAACGGATAGTAGCTTTTATGGCAACTTACAAAAGGACAATAGAGGCTTACGTTACTTTATCAGGAATAGAAAATTGGAAAACACCTTTACTTTAAATACAACTAAGGTGGTTAAAAAAGGAGAAGCAAGCACCAAACAACAGAAGGATTTTTTCGAGGTTGGCATTCGGCATAGTTTGCATTTTTTGCATCAAGAGTCTAGGGATAGCATCATCAATAATTTATTTTTACAAGGTCGTTGGAATCTTGCACCAACTAAAAGATTGAATATTAAAACGTACGCAGATCTTGGTTTGATAGATAATGCTGGAGATTACCATTTGCATGTGGATTTGTTTTTTGATTTGCAAAAGGCTGGGCGAATAAAGGCTAGAGTGGCGCATCAGTCATACGCTCCTAATCTGATAGAATATCAACATTTGCTATCACAACAAGTCGTTTGGAAAAATGATTTTGATAAAACTTTTGAAACGAATGTTTCGCTAAGCTATAGCCTACCTCGATTTCAATTGACTTTGATTGGGGCCTACCATTTACTGGATCAGTATACTTTTTATAATGCGGATGGTTTTGCGGAACAGTACAACAGTCCATTAAGCATTGGGCAGCTTACCGTAAACAAGAAATTCAGTCTCTGGAAAATGCACCTTAACAATCAAGTTACAGTACAGCAGGTTTCTAAGAATGTGATTCGTCTGCCAGAACTCTATAGCTTACACAGTTTATATTACGAGGACTTGCTTTTCAATAATGTCTTGAGCGTACAAATCGGCCTCGACCTTCGCCTCAATACACCTTATGATGCGATGGGCTATCAACCTGCCACGGGGCAATTTCTTCTAGCTCCATACGAAATTGGAGATACGGAGCCCTACACTTATCTGGATATTGATGCTTTTGTCAATTTCAAAGTAAAGACTTTCCGCTTTTTTGTAAAACAGGAAAATTTAATGCGATACTTTGCCGCCGCCGGTTATTACTACGACTTTCATTATCAAATAAAGGATTATCCATTGCCTTATGCTTATTTGCGATTTGGGGTGAGCTGGCAGTTTTTGGATTAATTCATTCTTCGACTCGCTCCTACGTCGCTCGCTTAGAATGACAAGAGATGCCATCGAATGGTTCAGTATTGGCAAAATACAAACAGTAACAATCTACTTACGACAGGTATACTGAGACTGTCAACACCGCCATCGTAAACAAAGTCAAGATTATTAGCAATGGCATTACAAATCGGAGCCATTTATCTAAGGTTACATTGACCATAGTCAAAGAAGCGAGAATCAAACCCGTTGGTGTAATGAAGGCCATCAGCCCCATTCCATATTGGTATGCATCCACAATCATTTCCCGACCAATACCAACGACATCAGCGAGAGGTGCCATAATCGGCATCGAAAGAACGGCCATTCCCGAAGAGGACGGAATAAAAAAGGACAGACCGGCATAAAGGAACATCATAACATTTATGAAAATGCCTTTGGACATGCCCTCCACGGCACCAGAGGCAGAATACAATAAAGAGTCACTAATCAAACCATCATCCATAATAACAGTGATCCCACGTGCCAGACCAATAATGAGTGCAACTGACAATAAGTCTTTAGCTCCTTCTACAAAAGCTTTCACAAAAGCCTTCTCTCCTACCCAGGCAACAATCCCAATAGCAATAGAACCTACAAAAAAGATACTCGTCATTTCTAAGAACCACCAATCCCATTGAGATACTCCTATAATCATAATGACAAAACAGGCGATAAAAATAAGCAGCACAACACGAATCTGCCAAGTGAATTGATGCTCTCCATTTAGTGTTTTTCCAAACATTTTTTCGATCTCCGCTTTTTGACTAAAAATGATGGATTTACTTGGATCTTTTCTCACCCGCTCCGCATAACGGATTATATACCAAAGGCAGATAGAAACTCCAGTTGCCAACATAAAAAGACGTCCATAGATTCCATTTGTCCAGTTGATCCCCGCAGAGTCAGAGGCAATAATCGCACTAAAAGGATTTACAGTAGAAGCCATCGTTCCCATACAAGAACCGATGTAAATTGCTGCCAAGGCTACCATTGCATCATAACCCGCTGCTAAAAATACCGGAACTAATATCGGATAAAAGGCAATGGTTTCTTCAGCCAAACCGAAGGTGGTTCCTCCGATGGCAATTAATATGGTAATCAAAACAATCAACAAAGCCTCCTTTCCTTTCAGTGCTTGCGCCAACCAGGCTACTCCTGCATCAAAAGCGCCAGTATGGTTGATGACCCCGATAAACCCACCTATAATTAGAACAAATAAAATAACATCTATCGCCCCCATAATTCCCTTCAATGGGGATTCTATAAAAGCTTTTAGTCCTTGTGGCTTTGCAGGTAGTTCATGGTAGGTTCCTGGTATGCCGACAGGTTTATAAATGTCACCACTGGTAAATTTTTCCAAAGGAATTTTTATCCCTAATTGATCCAAAGTTTCCTGAGTAGCTGGAAAGGTTTTCGGGTCTCCTTCTCCCGTTTGGATGAATTCCTTTTTCTCTTTGTCATAACCCAAACGGTCAAATTGTCCAGAGGGGACTATGAAAGTCAATACTGCGACTAAGGCTGCGATTATTAGTAGAATCGTATGAGCCGTTGGGAATTTTATGTTCTTCATTTTGTGCTGTGGTTTTGTAGCAATGGATGAGAATACCCTGTAAAGATGGGTATTTTTTTGTTGTTGCACGTATAACAGCATAAAAAAACAGCAGCACGAATCAACGTACTACTGTGTTCTTTTTTTGCTTATATTTTTAAGGACGCTAGCAAATTATTTTTTTAAACTACTGCGACCATTGACTGTTAACGTTTGACCATTGACTTCTCCATAACGCACATCAAAAAACAATACACTCAATGGTTGAAAGCCAAAAGTCAACAGTGCTTTTATTGGAGAGTTACTTCTTTCTCCTCAATCATTTTACGAATGTTGATCAATGCATAACGCATACGACCTAGTGCCGTGTTGATGCTCACTCTTGTTAATTGAGAAATTTCTTTAAAGCTCATGTCCGCATAGTGGCGAAGAATGACTACTTCTCTTTGCTCTGCTGGCAACTGATCTACCAAAGAACGAATCTTATCGTGTGTCTGGCTTTTAATCATGTTCTGCTCTGCATTCGCATCAGAAGACTGAAGTACATCGAAAATATCGAAAGTTTCTGTTGGGCTTACTTTTGGGCGTCTTTTGTTTCGACGGAAGTAATCCACACACATGTTGTAGGAAATACGCATAGCCCACTGTACGAATTTCCCTTCGTGGTTGTACTTTCCTTTACGTAATGTATCAATGATTTTAATGAATACTTCCTGAAAGATATCTTCTGCAAGAGCAGTATCTTTTACAAATAAATAAATGGAAGTGTAGATTTTTTGCCGGTGTCGGCTAAGAAGAGTTTCAAAAGACTTCTCATCACCCTGAAGGTATTGCGCGATCAATTGCTGATCTGTAAGCTGTGTAACTTGCATAACTATCCTATTTTAGTTCAAAAGAAAAAATAATTTAGTGTAGAAGTTTTACGCTTATAGAATATGCAATTTTAGTGATGAAAGAATTTGTTTTGTTGATTCTGGAGTAAAGATGTGGTATTTCTACTTTAAAATCAAGTCCAAGATAAGAACAAATATCTAGTTTCGTATGCTTTTAACGAATGTTAACAGGAAATTAACTGTTTGTGAAGAATATTAAGTTCTTATTTCAAATATAGGGTATTTATACACAAAATGAGCCAATTCTTGTTATTTTATTTGGCAAAATGGGGAATTACCAGAAAAGAGGTAAGGAAGAAGACAAGAAAAAAAGTAGGATTTTCTTGGTTTATGTACACTTAGCGTGAGTTACAGCCGCGAATGCACGTCCAGACCTTGTCTAATAGCGTCTCTAAGAATTTTAAAAAAATTCCATTCATGTGTACAAAGGAGGGTTCCAATCTTGGCTAGCTATTATATACCGAGCTAAGATTCGAAAATTTCCCTATACGAAACCTTCAAATTCTTTGTGGCCATTACTATAAAAATCTTCGAGCAATGCAAGAAGCACAACCTTATGTAAATCACTACAAAAGCCTTACTTTTATCTCCCGTTAAAAATGAACCTTCTATCCTTTAAATCATTCAATAATAAGTAAATGAACTTATAGGACTCAGTCAATAATACAGAGAAAACATGCCCACTAAAAATACGACCGCCTTTCTAGAGAAAAAAGCAAAAAAAGCGCTCAAAAACAGCATAGAAATTAAAGGTGCCCGAGCCAATAATCTTAAGAATGTCAGTATTACCATTCCGAAAAATCAGTTGGTGGTTGTTACTGGAGTATCTGGTTCTGGAAAATCTTCCATTACGATGGACACCCTTTATGCGGAAGGACAGCGCCGATACGTAGAAAGCCTTTCTTCTTATGCCCGTCAATTTTTGATGCGGATGAAAAAACCAGATGTTGATTACATCAATGGGATCTGTCCAGCCATTGCTATTGAGCAAAAAGTAAGTACCAGCAATGCGCGTTCTACCGTAGGGTCTCTTACCGAGATTTACGATTACTTGCGTTTGCTATTTGCCCGTATTGGAAAAACCTACTCTCCTATTTCTGGAAAGATTGTAAAAAAACATGAGGTAACCGATGTAGTTGATTTTATTCAAGCCAAAAAAGAAGGCACGAAAATTCAGTTATTCATTCCCCTACAGCGAAAATACGAACGATCAATTCAGCAAGAATTTGATTTGCTTATCCAGAAAGGATACACCAGAGTACAATACAAAAAGGAATTGGTATTCATGCAAGATTTGATTGATGCAAAAGATAAAATCTTAACAAAACAAATACAGGACACCAAGGAAAACTTAATTCTAGTATTAATAGACCGTTTAGTCGTTGCTAAAGACGATCTGGAAAACTTCCAACGTACCGGCGATTCTGTTCAAACCGCTTTCCAAGAAAGTGAAGGAACTTGCATCGTTGACGTCATGGGTGGCAAAGGTCAGACCTTCAACAATCGCTTCGAGCTGGACGGTATGATTTTCCTAGAACCAACCCATCAATTGTTCAATTACAATAATCCTTATGGCGCTTGTCCAAAATGTGAGGGTTATGGCAAAACCATGGGAATTGATGAAAACAAAGTAGTTCCTGACCCCTCCAAATCTGTTTATGAAGGAGCTATTGCTTGTTGGCGTGGAGAAAAATCAGGAATGTATTTAAAGCGATTACTCAAAAATGCACACCATTTCGATTTTCCTGTACATAATGCTTATCAGGATTTAAGTAAAACAGAACGGAAGTTACTATGGACTGGTAACGCACACTTCGAAGGCATCGACGATTACTTTACAGAACTGGAAGCCAAAACTTATAAGATTCAAAATCGGGTTATGCTTGCACGATACCGAGGCCGAACCGTTTGCAACAATTGTGATGGTGGTAGATTACGGCCCGAAGCAGGTTATGTAAAAATCCAGAAGTACTCTATCATGGATCTTGTGTTAACTCCGGTAGATGAATTGTTGGAGCTTTTCAATACGTTAAAACTAAACGACAACGACAAGACCATTGCCAAAAGGATTATCTTGGAAGTAACCAATCGTTTGGAATTCATGGATAAAGTTGGACTAGGGTATTTAACACTGAACCGAATCTCTTCTACGCTAAGTGGTGGAGAAACTCAGCGAATAAATCTAACTAGAACATTGGGCTCTAACCTTACTAGCTCTATGTACATCCTAGACGAACCGAGTATTGGACTTCATCCTAAAGACACGAATAGATTGGTGGACGTTCTTAAAAACCTTCGCGATCTTGGCAATACCGTAATAGTTGTAGAGCACGAGGAAGACATTATAAAGAATGCCGATTACCTGATCGACATGGGACCTCAAGCGGGTATTCACGGTGGCGAAGTCGTTTATGCCGGACCATTTAAAGACATTTATAAAAAAGCAAAAAAGAGCCTAACAACACTATACATGACGGAACAAATGGTCATTCCTGTTCCCGACAGACGTAGAAAATTTACACGCTCTATTTTTATAAAGGGAGCTTTACAAAACAATTTAAAAGGAATTGATGTGCAGTTTCCTTTGAATAACTTAATTGTAGTTAGCGGTGTTTCGGGGTCAGGGAAAACCACTTTAGTTAAACAAATTCTCTATCCTGCAATGCTTAAATTTCTAGGCGAAGCTTACAAAACGGCACCTGGTATCCACGATGAATTGAGTGGCGATGTCAA
This sequence comes from uncultured Saprospiraceae bacterium, assembly GCA_964508085.1. Lineage (GTDB taxonomy): Bacteria > Bacteroidota > Bacteroidia > Chitinophagales > Saprospiraceae > CALGLS01. The sequence goes on from CAZDTI010000039.1 coordinate 24,845, forward strand.
ACAAATTACGGTGGTGGAAATGGTCAGTCAAAGTCCTATTGGCAAATCCTCCCGTTCCAATCCCGTTACTTATGTCAAAGCTTATGATGCCATTCGAAAATTGATGGCCGATCAGCAGTTGTCAAGAATTCGTGGTTTCAAACCGGGGCATTTTTCTTTCAATGTGGAAGGTGGACGCTGTGAAGAATGCAAAGGGGAAGGGGAACAGGTTGTAGAAATGCAATTTTTGGCGGATGTTCGTTTGGTCTGTGAAGCTTGTAAAGGGGAACGATTCCGTCAGGAGGTTTTGGAAGTGCGTTTTAAAGGCAAAAGCATCTTTGACATTTTAAATCTCAGTATAGAAGAAGCGCTAGACTTTTTCAAAGATCAAAAAGACATCATTCAGAAAATACGACCGCTATTCAATGTTGGCTTGGGCTATGTAAAACTTGGACAATCTTCCAATACGCTATCTGGAGGAGAGGCACAACGAGTGAAGCTAGCTTCCTTCCTCGGCAAAGAAAGAACCAAGGAACATATTCTTTTCATCTTTGATGAACCAACAACAGGATTACATTTCCACGATATTCAAAAATTACTGGATGCTTTAAATGCTCTTGTGGAAAAGGGACATAGCGTCATTGTGGTGGAACACAATATGGAAGTTATAAAATCAGCAGATTGGCTAATTGACCTTGGACCTGTAGGTGGAAAAAATGGTGGGCATCTTGTCTTTCAGGGAAGGCCTGAAGATGCGATTAAAGTTAAGAAATCTTTTACGGGGCAATACCTTAAGGAGAAGCTGTAAGTTGATTGTTGAATTTTGACTAACTCCCTTCCTGTATTTGTACTTTTTCCTTGCTTTTAAACAGGGCATTCAAATCAAACACAACACCTGCATGCCATACTGTAGACCCATAATCTAATTTTTTATTATTGAGCGGTGCCATCATCCAACTCCTACTAAAATAAAATTTCATTTTTTCGCGGCCTGCCTGAACTCGGAAGGAAGATTCAATAAATGTAAAAGGGCTATTCCTCAGAGAATTAGCTTTTGCTAGATCAGTTTCAGATAAATTCCCGTTTACGATACCTTTTGTATAATCCAATAACACTCCTCTTAAAGCATAGCTTAGTGTCAAAAATTTACTTTGATAATGAGCTCCCCCCTGAAGAAAATAATGCTGCGAATTAAAATTCAGATCCCCCACATTAAAAGCTCTCCGAACATTTCCAAAACCATAACCAGCATAGGCATCAAATACCAATTGGTTTTGTACAGAACTTTCCATTGCTGTCCCTCGATCTTTTATCGTATTAATCTCTTTTTTCAAATAGTAACCAATTGCCACTTCTCCAGTCACACTAGAAATACCAGTGTCTCCGTCACCTCCTCCATTTCTTGGATCTGACAAACCTCCTATCTGAAAATAATTCATAGCAACTCCTAAATGTTCTATCGGGCTATAAGCAGCTTGGACATTAATGTTGGCTTCCTGAACTGTTGTAAAACCGAGACCAGCAGAGGCCTTTAGATCCCCTTCTTCTGATAGCATTAATAAATTTGCCTCAGGCGCAGTATATAAATAATTATTACAAGAAGTGCAGAATAAGGTACCTACAAGAAGGAGGGAGTAGTAAAGTGAACTTTTCATAGTTAGTTTGTGATCGTTTTTTGTTGATTTATCTGGGGTAGTTTCTGCGTGAACAATCCATAGCAGTCACGTCTATATATAAAACCGGCAGCAACATTTATCAATATTGCTGCCGGTTAATTTTGTTTATTAGAAGAGAACAAAATTAAGAACTAAATCCTATCATTATTGAATAAAAGGATCAGCATACTTCTCTGCATTCAAAATTTCGTCATCCAAGAAAGTATTAAAGAAAGCCTTCAAGGCTTCTCTATCAGATGAAGTCATATTAATTTGCTTAGCGCCGATACCAGTATCATTCTTTAATTGGGAAGAAAGGTTTGAATGATTTTTAATACCTCCAGCATAGTGATCCAATACATCATCAATGGTAGCAAAACGACCATCATGCATATAAGGAGCAGTAAGGGTTATATTACGTAAAGTTGGAATTTTGAATATACCATCACCCATTCCTTCATCTTCATATTCCAGATCCAAACCATTATTCCCCATCAATTCTCCAGGGAAACCATTCGTTGCCCCGTGACAGCTGGCACAGTTAGACATATAGAAATTCTTTCCTCTGTTTTCAATCTCGCTGAGTAAAGGTAAGTCTGCTGTTTCTATGTTATCTAAATTACCATTTTTATTAAAATATTCAGATAAAGCATCATCATATTTAGAGTTATAGCTTGAGATACTATTAACGAATACACTAACTGCTTCTAATGCTGTATATTCATCAGCCACTTCCGATCCTCGAATTACTTTTAATAAAGGCTTGTAGTAAGGCTGTCTATTCATTGCATCAACTACTTCATCCATTTTCATGTTCATTTCGCGCTCATTGGCGAAAGTTTCTTTTGACTGATCCTCTACGTTACTGGCTCTATTGTCCCAGAAGAAAGGAACCCGATTGAAGCTGATACTTCCATAGTATTCCTGAAAGCTGAAGACAGACCCCAATGCCAAAGAGTTTCTTTCAGTCACTTTTCCCTCTACCCCGTCACTAAATTGTTTGTTATCCGCAAAAGCAGCTGCCTGCTCATGACAAGAAGCACAAGAAACTGTCCCATCGCTAGATAAGGCCTTATCATAGAAGATTACACGGCCTAATGTCGCCAAATCTCTATTGAAAGGGAAAGACGATCCGTTGTAATAACTTGGGAAGTTATTAACGTAAGGCATCGGTGTTTCTGGTAGATTGAGTGTTTTCTTCATTTCAGTGTAGCCCTCTTCATCATAGTAATTGTACTCAACATCTGCTCCTTCCTTTACACAGGAGCTAATCGTAAAAAACAAAGCAGTAATTAATAAGAGTTGAAATTTCGTTCTCATGATAATTCTTTTTGTTGTTAATAAATAAACATAAACTATTAATAAAGAGTCTACCTAAAGCTCTTACAAAACAATAATGAAAGGCTCTTTAAAGCTCGCAAAAATGCGAAGTAAAACAGGATGAAACACCCACTATTGTAAAATTACGGTAAATAAACCTCATTTTATAGTCTGATAACGGCTAAATAATGCTAACCGTTGGGTATTTGGTAAAAAAACGTGTAATAAACTTTTATAATATCCAAAAACCTAGTCTTAACATTAGAACCAGGGACTTCTTTTGTCAATCTCACAAAAACAGCTATCTTAGCATGCGTTAGCGTATAATGTACCTCTTTCCCTCTAATATGGTACTTAGCTTAAGTTACTTACCAAACTTTGTTATCCAAATCAATCACTAAAAGCTACCTAATTGATCCTATAATCAAATAGAGCTCAGAATTAGGTAGGCTAATCAAATTGTTTTTAACCAATATTTGGGGACTTAGGTTAAATAACAGTCTGATCTGAGTGGAAGCCATTTGACCTCTTTTTTAAAAAATCCTGCTATAGCTCGCTATATCTATATTTTTTTTGATCAAATCGCTCAAATACAGCTTGCCCTGAGCTCGTCGAAGGGAACTCAAACCAGACATTTATTTACTCTTCATCCCTTACAAAAACTAAAAAAATGCAAAAATTATTTACCTGTTGCCTGGTCCTCTGCTGTTGGATCTCAACTTTACCTGCTCAGGTTAACTACACCACCGAAACGGTGAACCCTCCCTACACTGGTGTTTTCCGACCAGGTGTCAACACAGGCTACTTTCCTTTATGGTCTAATGAACAACTGGGAGATCTCATTGCGGGGAATCCAGCTACTGGTGTAAAAGGAGTCGGTGGAAAAGTTACCCGCCCCGTGCTTGCAGAAAGAGTACTGGAAGTTTTTGGCTATGACCTAGCTGTTGATGATTTCGAATACTGGAAAAGCCTTGGTATGGATGAATTCACGGCTACCCTAACCGGCCCAGCTGATTGGCATCGTGACCAAACAGAATATTGCCCAGGACAAAAATCTGAATTGTTCAGAAACCTATACGAACCGATCTGGGACAATGGCGAAAATGGTACACCCTATAATGACGAAAATTACTTTGCCGCCTACGTATATAGAACCGTAACCATTTACAATGAGTACGTTCGCTTCTGGGAAATATGGAATGAGCCAGGAAATGACAAAGCTGATAAAGGTTATAGAGAACCAGGAGATCCTTTTGGAAACTGGTGGGACAACGATCCTGAACCTTGTGATTACGAACTTAAGGCACCTATCGAACATTACGTTCGTACCTTACGAATTGCCTATGAAATTATTGAAACCATTGCTCCTGAAGATTATGTTACCGTGGCCGGATTTGGTTACGAAAGTTTCTTGGATGCAGTATTAAGAAATACAGACAATCCAAATGGAGGATCTGCCACGCCGGAATATCCGCTAAGTGGTGGTGCATACATCGAAGTACATGGTTTACACAGTTATCCTCATTTTGATGGAACAACGACTAATAATGGCGCTAACTTTTTCCAACGTCACTCGGACAGAGCTGCTCAAGGCTTGGTTTACCGACGTGACTTCTTTCAAAACATTTATGACAACTATGGCTATGATGGAGTTACTTATCCAAAGAAACACACCATCGCCACGGAGATGAATGTACCAAGAGAGTTTAGTGGTGGCCAAAACTTTTTTGCCAGCACTCTTGGTCAGCGTAATTATATCATGAAATGCTTTGTTACTGCTATGACCAACGATGTCTATCAATTTCATGTTTTCGGCTTATCGGAAAACCCGGGCTCTGGTTTCGGTTTTGATGTAATGGGTCTTTATGACGATCTGGAAGTAACCGGCCCCTTTGATCAAACTCGGACAGAGGAGGCCACCGCAATGAAAACAACTTCTGATTTGCTTTGGGAGACCAGTTATGACGCCACACGAACGGCTCAGATGAACCCTCCTTCAGGAGTAGAGGCACATGCTTTTCTCCGTCAGGATGGGACTTACGTATATATGTTATGGGCGCGAACAACAACCGATCTTTCTGAATTCGCTCAAGGCACCTACAGCTTCCCTGGTAGTTTTGGTTATAACCAATTGGATCGTTATGAATGGGACTACAGTGATAGCGGAACCATCTCTAACAATCCAGTTACAAATATTAACTTAAATGCAACTCCAATATTTTTAGTGGAGCAAAATGCTGGTGGTACAACCATCTCTATTGACTGTCCTTCTGATGTAACATTAATTGCTACTGGCCCTACAGGTGCCAATGCGACTTGGTCAGTTCCTACCGCCAATACAACTTGTTCAAGCGGTATCTCAAATATTAACCAAACGAACGGCCCTTCTAACGGAAGCCTTTTTCCTATTGGAACAACCTCCGTCAGCTATACGGCTACAAACACCTGTGGTCAACAAGCAATTTGTTCTTTCAATGTAACGGTAACAGAAGGCTACAGCGGTTTATACTGTGATGCACAAAGTAACGAACCTTGGACGGAATGGATTGCCGGTGTTCAATTCGCTAATATTAACAATCCTTCCGGGAAATGTGATACGGAATGTGGTTATGGTGACTTCAACAACCTTACAGCGAATATTCCTTCTGGCCAAAGCACTAACATTACACTTACACCTGGCCTGACCTGGTCTGGTGCGATTACGGATTTATACTGGCGTGTTTGGATTGATTTTAACCAAAACGGTGACTTTACTGATCCCGGCGAAATGGTTTTAGAAACTTATGGTGGAAGCCAGGTGGTTAATGGCAGCATTAATGTTCCGAGTTCAGCTCCCGATGGTTCTACAGGAATGCGTATTGCTGCAAAGAAAGGAGCTTATGCTACACCTTGTGAGACCTTCCCAAAAGGGGAAGTAGAGGATTATACGGTGAGCATCAGTGGTGGAGGTGGACCGGGCTGTACGGTAGGTGGTTCTTGTAATGACAATGATGCTTGCACTACCAATGATGTATATGATGCAGACTGTAACTGTGCCGGAACTTTCCAGGACAGTGACAACGACGGTGTTTGTGATAATGATGATTCCTGCCCTGGCTTTGACGATTCTGTTGACACCAATAACAATGGTATTCCGGATGGCTGTGATGTCATTGATCCACCAACTGGAGACTACTGTATGCCTACAGCCGATCAACCTTGGCAAGAATGGATTGCCGGAGTTAGCTTGGCTAACATTAATAACCCTTCCGGGAAATGTGATACGGAATGTGGTTACGGCGATTTCACAAGTTTGACCGCTAATTTAGACGCTGGACAAAGTAGTAGTATTACGCTTACACCTGGTTTGAGTTGGTCTGGTCACCCTTCCGATTTCTACTGGCGCGTATGGATTGACTTCAATCAGGATGGAGATTTCACTGATGCTGGAGAGATGGTTTTGGAGACTTACGGAGCTAATCAAATTGTCGATGGTTCTATTGCTATTCCTTCTAGTGCTGCTTCCGGCGTAACCCGATTAAGAGTTGCAGCGAAAAAAGGCGCATACCCTACACCTTGTGAAAGTTTTGAAAATGGAGAAATTGAGGACTACTCTGTGAACATTGGCGGCGGCGGAGGCCCTGGTCCTGGGCCTGTAGGAGACTACTGTGAAGTCGCGGCAGACAAGCCTTGGCAAGAATGGATCGCAGGTGTCGAAATTGCAGGAATTAACAATCCTTCCGGGAAATGTGATACCGAATGTGGCTATGGTGATTTCACTGACTTAGTCGCTGCGGCTATCGCTGGTGAATCTTATCCTGTCACTTTAACTCCTGGACTGAGTTGGTCTGGTCATGCTTCCGATTTTTACTGGACGGTTTGGATTGACTTCAATAGTGATGGTGATTTCATGGACAATGGAGAAATGGTTTTCCAAACTTATGGCAGTAACCAAATAGTCAATGGTACAATAGACATTCCTGCCTCTGCCAACAGTGCTACTACAAGAATGCGAATAGCTGCAAAAAGTGGTGCATATGCCATGCCTTGCGAAAATTTTGAAAATGGAGAAGTGGAAGATTACAGTATTACCATTGCTGGTTCCGCAACAACAAACGCTTTCTCTGGTGAAGACGAGCAAAGAAATCGTAGGCTACGGGTTTTCCCTAATCCGATGCATAATGACCAACTTTCTATTGATATGACTGGCTACGAAGGTAGTCCTGTAACATTGCTGTTATCCAATTCGTTGGGACAAGTCGTTTTACAGTGGGACATCGAAGAGGTTGACCGAACAATTACGCTTTGGGAAACTGGTATTCTTCAAAGTGGCGCTTACCAAGTAACCTTAATATCGAAGGATAGCAAAATGCGCTATGCTAAGGTTATGGTCATTTCGGATAAGTAGTTCTTCGACTCGTTGCACTCGCTCAGGATGACAATCCCGTTAGTAAACTCACTCTGACTGACAGCATCCTCAGTGTGACAGGTCTTTCGAACTTCCGAAAGTTTTGATATAAAATAGTTCGCCCGACAGCTTCAACAGAGCAGTCGGGCGAATTTTATTTTAGTGTTCTTATTATAAGGACTAGAGACTTAATCTATCTCTTAGGCTTCACTATTCTTTTACGAACTTCAGGG
>CAZDTI010000040.1:0-32014 GCA_964508085.1 uncultured Saprospiraceae bacterium
ATCTATTGTCTGCTGGAATTGTGTTCCCCCTCGAAACAACTCGCCGCCAAAGTAACGCATTACGTCATAACCCACATAGGCTTCTTCTTCAGGAAGATTACCAAACTTATAGTAGAAATTTTGCTTAAAGCGTTTCACCTCCTCTGTATCCGAGTTGATATCGGTATCGCTACTGACATGTAGATTTAGATTTTCAAAATAATCATAACTGATTTGTTCAAAATTCATCCACTGTGGCATTCCATAGAATACAACTTTATTCTTTCCTTTAGCAATACTTACATTACGCATGAGCGAATAAATAAAGGATTCATTAGACCAAGACGGTACAATAAACACCGTTGTTTTTCCCGGAAGGATATAAGGTGTAATATCCAATTCAGAAAAATCTACCGTGGCATCCGTAACAATAAACTCCTTTAACGGTTCGACATTACTTCTCCCAGCATGCTCTTGATTAGCTTCTTGAAAATACTTCAGCCTATTGGTTTCTGCTTTTTTATTTCTGCAAACCAAAACCAATTGCTCTGGCTTGTATTTATCAAGGGCGTGTCTTGATATGGTTTTGCAATGCTCTTTTAATCCCGGACTTACTTGAAGATAATATGGGTTATCTTTTGCGATGGAAGTAGAAGGACTTAAAGGAGAAACCATCGGTTTCTTTTTCGCTTTTGCATATTCAGCAACTAGCTTCAGGTTGTTCTTAGCAATGGGTCCGATGATTAAATCAGCTTCCGCTACTTTTTCAGTTTCCAACAAACCATTTACAATTGATTCTGAAGCTTGTGTATCATGAACACTGACATTGAGTTTCACCCCCTCTCCTGACAACTCGCTAAATGCCATTTGCATTCCTCCATAAAGGTTAATGGCCAGACTGGATTTTTGATTGATCTTACCATCTAACTCTTGGAATTTATTTGTCATAAAAGGAAGTAGAATGGCTACATTATATTCATCTTTGGCTACTCCAACACCATTAGGTTCAGCTCCTAAACCATCACTGGTAATTGGGGGCTCAACATCTTTACTGGGTTCCGTCCATGCTATGGTATCCATTGTACTAGCAGGAGCAGTTGGTTCCTCCCATTTCCCTGTAGCTGGATTATAAACTCTAGAACCTTTTATTTCTTCCAGCTCTTCCTTTTCTTTTGACTTATCTTCGCGAGGCACTTTTTTTAAAGCATCGCAAGAGGAGAGCATGAAAAAAAAACTGGCCAACAAAAAGAGGCTTAGGTTCTTATAAGCAACGAAATTATTCCCATTCAATCGTTGCGGGTGGTTTTGTGCTAATGTCATATACTACTCTATTTATTCCTTTAACGTTGTTGATTATTTCGCTGGAAACGGTTGCCAAAAATTCGTGTGGCAATTTACTCCATTCTGCGGTCATTCCATCCATAGAATTAACAGCTCGCAGAGCAATGGTAAATTCGTAAGTTCTTTCATCTCCCATCACACCTACGGATTGAACAGGGAGCAAAATGGTACAAGCTTGCCATACCTTATCATAAAGGTCGTGTTTTTTCAAGTTATCAATAAAAACGGCATCTGCTTCTTGTAATAATTTTACTTTGTCTTCACTAACAGGGCCTAAAATTCGAATGGCCAAACCAGGACCTGGGAAAGGATGACGATTTAGGATATCTGGGGTGATATCTAGCTCTGCTCCTACTTTCCTTACTTCATCTTTAAATAGCATGCGTAATGGCTCTACTATTTTCATTTTCATTTCTTCCGGTAAACCACCTACGTTATGATGCGATTTAATGGTAACACTTGGGCCATGAACCGAGACTGATTCTATAACATCCGGATAAATTGTCCCTTGTCCTAACCAACTGAAATCATCTTGAGCAGAAGATTGTTCGTCAAAAGCTTCGATGAACAATCGTCCAATAATTTTTCGTTTTCTCTCTGGGTCAGACACGCCTGCCAGTTCAGACCAAAACTTATGTTTTGCATCTACTCCTTTGATATTCAGGCCCATACCTTCGTAGGAAGCCAAAACTTGTTCGTATTCACCTTTTCTTAAAAGGCCATTATCGATGAAAAAACAATGCAGATTTTTACCAACTGCTCGATGCAATAACATTGCTGCTACGGTGGAATCCACGCCTCCAGACAAAGCCATCAAGACTTTTTCATCTCCAATTTGTTTCTTCAAGGCAGCCACTGTTTCTTCTGCAAAAGCAGCTGGAGTCCAGGTACCTTTGCAACCTGCAATATCGATACAGAAGTTTTTCAACAATAGTTTTCCTTCCAAGCTGTGTGTAACTTCCGGGTGAAATTGGATGCAATAAACAGGATGAGTAAAAACATCCACTTTTGAGCGGAAAGCGGCTACTGGAATATCATCGGTTCCGGCAAGTATTTCGAATTGATCTGGCAGAGACATAATGGTATCGCCATGTGACATCCAAACCTGACTGGATGAAGAAACTTCTTTTAGGAATGGATCACTCGTTCCGTTTACGTTCAGTTTTGCCTTTCCGTACTCTCTTTTTTCAGAACGTTCCACTTTTCCACCAAAATGATTGGCAATATATTGAGCTCCATAACAAATCCCTAAGACTGGTCGTTCATTAATTACCTTTTTGAGATCGGGGTGTAATGCTTTCTCTTCGGTAACCGAAAAAGGGCTCCCCGATAATATGACTGCCTTTATAGAATCATCTAGTGTTGGAATTTTATTGTATGGAACGATCTCAGAGTAGATGTTTAGCTCCCGTATTCTACGGGCAATAAGCTGGGTATATTGTGACCCAAAGTCAAGAATTAGTACTTTTTCCTCCATGCGGCAAATATAAGTAAAGTCAACATAAACAGCCTCCTTTTTCCATTTATTCCCTATCTTCACATTCGAATCAACAAGTGCTTTATTAAATAGACATTATTCTACAATTAATTAATCGTTATTTTTGATATTCTTTCAATAAAATATTGAATATGGCCTTTGGTAGCTAATAAAACGAATAGAGCAAACTTTTTAACTATTATAAAAGTCGTCATCCATTTATACCCCCCAACTGTTTTGGCAAAAGCCTGAATAGCCCGGTATTTAACGTGATGCTCGCTTCAAGTGTACTTACGCACATGAACGTTAAAAGCATATTAGTACTGTTTGGCAGTGGCTTATATTTTTTTGTATGCCACTATTGGTATTGTTGCAATGTCAAAGCAGCATGTTATGGTTGTGCAACACCTGTTACCGAAATGGCAGCGACGATGACTACAGTTTCTGCTCCACCGCCACTCTCTTTTAATTGGTCGATGGTAACGCCAGTCATCTCAGCTGGGTTTGAGGAGAAAAAAGAGGAATGGCTTGAAGGGAAATTAGAAGACAATGTTCTAGAGATAACTGGTAAATATGCTTTGGAAGAAGATCAACCCGAAGATTTCTCAAATATGGGTCTAGCTCGGGCAGATGCCATAAGGAAAATACTTGCAGTTGATTTACCAGATGGGCGAATCAGGTTGAATAGTGAGGAAATAGAAAAAAACACACCTGAAGAAAGACTAGAGGGCATTTCCGTAAAATGGATTCCAGCAGGCGAAAATGATTCTGCTGTTCTTGATTTCGGTGACAAAGCTATACTTTTCTACCCTTTTGATGTAAATGATAAGATTTCAAAAGCGACCCTTGAAGAATATTTAAGTGCTGTCGCTAATAGCGTTCGGGAAAGTGGCAAGGTCATTTTTCTTACTGGACATACCGATACTCAAGGAACCATCAAAAAGAATCTTCGTGTAGCCAAAAATAGAGCTATGCGGATTAGAAGAATACTACGACAAAAAGGCGTTGATCGTGAACAGATTGTTGTAAACTCGAAAGGAGAACAGGAACCGATCGCTTCTAATGATACGGAGATGGGGCGATATCAAAATAGACGAGTTGTTCTGGAGCTTAAGTAGATTGCTTCCTAGTTTGCTCGACGTTTTTTTAACCATAAAGGACGCAAAGGACACGAAGTTTGCACTAAGTTCTTTTTATTTATACTCAGACAAATTCAAAAAACCTTAATTCAGGAATTGTAAGAATTGAAGTTAAAGTTGAATTTAAAAATCTACCACACACATCCCACTGAACATTTTAAGATTAGATACTATGAAACGGATTGCTTCGTGCATACCCGAAAGAAGACTAAATATTAAAAACTATGTTCAAACCGCTTTACTTAATCAGCTTTTGTCTGGAGTGTACTCTGGAGGTTTTACCAATGCTCGGTCTGGCCTGGCTCTTGGGTTGCCTTTTTTGGTATACCTATAGTAGCGTACGTTCGAATAAAAGGAAAACAAAACTTAAAGCGGAACTTAAAAATTGGAAAAAGCAGGCTAAAACGTTGGAAGAAGAATTAAGTACAGTTCACTTTGACTGGGAATCAGTGAATACGGAATTGAAAAGTTTGCGGAACAATTATAAAGAACTAGAAATTAGATACAACGCCTTAGAAACTTTTAAGGGGACTTCAGCCAATGTTGTTTATGAACCTGTACCTCCGCCAACTTCCCTCATCAAAGAAATGGAAGCAGCAGATAAAAAACAGAAAAAGGTGATTTATTTCTCTGCTGATAAAAATAAAAAGTCCTCAGAGAACAAGGAGCATCTGAAAAAAAGCAAAACGCAAAAAATAATTAAGGCAAAAAAAAGAAGCCAGCGTGATCATAATTATAACAGTGTGTTTGTGCCAAGTGACTTAAGTATTATTGAGGGGATTGGATCTAAATTGGAAAAGCTACTTAAGCAAAATGGCATCAGTACCTGGACTCGTTTGGCCGTTACTTCCACAGCTGACCTCAAGGCTATTTTAGTAAAGGCAGGTCCTAAATTCATCGTCCATGATCCTTCGAACTGGCCCAAACAAGCAGCCTTGGCTCGGGTTGGTCAATGGGATGATCTGATTCTTTTACAGAAAGGTTTGAGCCCCGCGAATAAATCGAAAGTCAAAAAGCGGTATAAGCAAATCCAAGGGGCTGAAGCTTACCGGATTGACGATCTGAAAATCATAGAAGGCATAGGGCCTAAAATTGAACAACTACTGAAAGATGGTGGTATTGATAATTGGTCGAAGCTCGCATCAGCTACGGAAGCGGATATTAGACAGGTACTAAATGCTGCGGGTGATCGGTATCGATTAGCTGACCCAGGGACTTGGGCGAGGCAGGCAAGATTGGCGCATGAAGGAAAGATGGAGGTTCTGAAAGAGTATCAAGATCGATTGAAAGGTGGGAAGGAGCGGTAGATTACTTGTGTCTATTATATTATTATGTATATCATTTTTGATTTTGAAAACAACAAACTAGATATGAACAAACTAAACATTTCATTTACAATTTTACTTTCTATCGCAGCTTTTCTTATTAATAGTGCATTTATTGCGCCTACTAAAGTGACTCCAGAAGAACTAATTGGATGCTGGGTATATAAATCCTACAAAAATGGCCTAAAGACTTTTGTAAAAAGTAAAGATTTTAAGAGTAAAAAACCAGGTTTTAAGTTCAGAGCTGATGGTACTTTAACCAAGCGAATGGATCCTGATTATTGTATGAGAGTAAAAGGACCATATGCTAATACAGAAGGTACTTGGGAAATATTGGACGATAATGTATTATCTATTACTTATAACTGCTATGACCGAATAAATACAAATACATACGCACTCAAAAATGTTTCTAAGAAAAAGTTTTCTACGAAGACATTGACAAGTGGAAGGAAAGATAAATAATGTAGAACATTCGTTTTTTTTGGTATTTACCAATTTCTGATTTGTCCTTTATGCCAAAAAAGACCAGTTTCAAGTTGGTGTTCTAACATATCCACCAGTTCAACCGCTACCACTTTTGGTGTTCGATTTGCAGCCATGTTTCCCATGTCCGTTTGCACCCAACCTGGATCAAAAGAAGACACTGTAATATTTTCATCTTCCAGCCTCTTTGCTAATAATTTAGTATAAATGTTTAAAGCCGCTTTAGCCTCGGCTGGATCCTGTTATGATTATTTGTTTCATATATGTAAGTGGATCATTGATTTTAGAGTAAGATACAACAAATGCATTAATCGATCTATCAGTATTAAGGTAATAAGACCAAAACGCATTTATTGTACCTTGCCTTTGTCTAGCAATCACATTTTCAATCTATTCTATAAGGAAAATGTCTTACAGATCGATTATTAATTCGTTCAATTATTTGATCCGATTGTTGTTGCCAGTTTGCTTCACAACTGTAATTAATAGACCAAAGTACTTTACCATCTTCTGAGTCTAAAATGGAGTAGTCCGCTTTGATGTTCTTGTTGTTTCTCGAAACATAGGGGAACGGGTTATTTCCTACTCTGTTTAAAATATCTATGCCAATGGAGAGCTTATCAGAAAAGTATCTTTGTTTTTCTATGCGTCCAATTACGATTGCATCTACTTCCAATATCTCAGCGAGAGCTTCGGGAGATTTCGTCCAGGAATCTGTTATTGAAATATCGTTTTCTTTCAACTTTCTCAGTGTCGTATTATAATGTTGAAGATTTACAGGAAATTCATTTCTTCTTATTCGAGTATTTGTTAAAACCTCATTATAAAAAGAAACTTGAAATGCTTTACTTTCAAATTCCTCAATTTCTTCAATTTCCTCCTCTGGTAATTCTTCAGGTAAGTAGTTTTTCGTTTGAACTTCAAAAGGCAAAACGGCAATGGATTTATGATCTTTTGCTATTTCCTTGAAATGACTGGTTGAATAATAAGGATTTGAGTTGTAAGACCTACAAGAGGATAATAAAATAAATAGGGAGAGAAAAAAAATGGTTGGAGCTTTCATAATGAGGTGTTTTAGTTTGTAAATAATTGACCTATCGACAACATTACGATCAAACTTTTCTGAAAGCTGGGTGAAGAAAAAACTTTAAAGCAATCTTAACCATTATTAACGGAAATTAATGTTTTGATTAGGCAATTCGCTTTATCTAAGAAGTTGTAATAGCTATCTAATTTTTGCCATGAAGGAAATTTGACTATTCAATTTTGAAAAAGTGAATTGCTGTATCGTTTCCATAATCGAGTTTTAGATCAACAAATCCTTTCTCCTCATTAAAATAAAATACTGATTGTATTTCCTTCTTTTCTTAGACCGCCTTAGCTCTAATTTCATAATATTCCAGTTCTCCATACATAGTATTTATCGTTTTAACAGCAGAGACTTCATAATTACAACTTACTTGAAACAGTCCATTTCTGTTTATTCCGAAGCTAGGACATACGCTATTGAAAAGACGGTTAATTCCCCCTTAAATCTCCACTCCAAGACAGAACTTTTCCCCATCTTCAATCAACCTAAAACCCCCACTTCAAATCTCCATAAAAAAATCCTTCTTTCTTTCCCAAAAAACACTATCTTTGCGCCTTTGTTAGAATCCCGAATCCTTATTTTAAGGAGAATCGGGTATGGTTAAACCAAATAAATTTTAACTTTTAATGTCAGTAAAAATTAGACTACAACGGCACGGCCGTAAAAAATCGCCATTCTACCATATAGTAGTGGCGGATGCACGTTCTCCAAGAGACGGACGATTCATCGAAAAATTGGGGACTTACAACCCAATGACTGTTCCAGCAACTATTGATCTTGATCGTGACAAAGCGTACGAATGGATCACTAAAGGAGCACAACCTACCTACACAGCGAGAGCTATTCTCCGTTTCAAAGGGGTATTATACCGTAAACACCTAATGCGCGGAGTGGCTAAAGGAGCCCTCACCATTGAACAGGCAGACGAGATGTACGCCAAATGGATCGAAGAAAAAGAAGGTAAGGTCACTTCTCGTAGAGAAAAAGAACTAGAAAAGAAGAAAGCTAAATTAGCTGCTATTTCGGGTAAGCCTAAAAAGGTTCAGACACCTAAGCCTGCTGAAAACAGTGGCGGTTCTGATTTAGGAGCTCCTGTAAAGGAAGAAGCTAAATCTTTCGCTGAGTCTGTTGATCAGACCACTATACCAATGGCACCTCCTCCGGCTGAAGAAGCAACTCCTGAAGCCCCAGCTAAAGAGGAACCTGCTCCTGTTGCTGAAGAAGCACCTGCAGCTCCGGCTGAAGAAGCCGCTCCTGAAGCTCCAGCTAAAGAAGAAACTGCTGCGGCGGCTCCAGTAGTGGAAGAAACTCCAGCTCCAGTAGTGGAAGAAGCTGCTCCTGCTGCTGAGGCGAAACCTGATGATTTGAAGAAAATCGAAGGAATCGGTCCTAAGATCGCTGAGGTTCTTAATGCTGGCGGAATTACAACTTACGCTAAATTGGCGGAGACGGAAGCTACAGCAGTTAAGGCAATTCTTGAAGGTGCTGAAGGTAACTTCGCTGCACACGATCCAACGACTTGGCCTGCACAAGCTAAAATGGCTGCCGAAGGGAAATGGGACGAATTGAAGAAGTGGCAAGACGAATTGGATGGCGGAAAAGAAGTCACTGAAACAAAAGCAGATTAATTAAGTATAATTACTTATAAGATATAAAGAAACGGTGGGAATTTTCCTGCCGTTTTTTTTTATTCATTGCTAAAAATACATACCTTAGCATCGCTTTGAAGAGGAGCATGATTTATACAAATCACATTTTCCTCAAAGAGTCATTTTCTTGACTTGAACCTAGTAGGGCTTAATTGCGCTACTAGGTTTACCTTTAGTTAGAAAAAGGTAGATGTGGTAAATTAGGCAATGAGGTAATAGAGGTTCCCCTAATCGCATAATGCTGCGAAAGAAAGAAGCCTTATCTATCACATCCACCTTATCAACCTCATCCATCAACACAATACATTTACTAAATTTAAAAAATAAACTTTTCATATGAAACCATTACATCCCGATTATCAAGTAACCCTGGATGAAATCAAAGGCTTAATTCCTGCATCGGAGGAATTCACCAAATACATGGACGACGAGGAAGAAGAAGATTACCAGGCCTTGAGAGATCGCTTCGAACCAATGGTCAAAGCTCTTTACATAAAGGTCGCAAAAAACGACCCGTTACAATTAGTAAACCTAGAAACACAATTGCTCGATCCTGAATTTGAGGGTATGTTTCTAGCTCGTATCCTTGGATATACCGTTTTAAGAGGACAACTCAATGAACACTTTAAATACTCCTTACCACAGGAACATTTCAAAAAGGTGTTACTCGCAATTTGTAACTCTTCTAACTTTGAATACCTTAGAAAACGTATCGGACAAACCATTCAAACTGGTTTCGCACTTAGTTCCGACATCTGGGTAACCAACCTTATTAATGAAATTGTAATCAAGCAAGTGCGCTACTTTTTACAAAGTCAGAAGTTACCTAAATATAGAGATCCTAGAGAACGCAGAGTTGGCTATGCTCGCTATAACAACCAATTCAGATCTGACTTTTACAGGTCTGCGCAGTTCCCAACAACAGCAAACGAAATGAAGTTGTTGTTTCCAGCTTTGAGAAACTTTATGGAGTATCGGGTTGGTACAAAATTAAATAATGACAGCTTGGTCGAGCCGCTGATGGAATTGATAAAAAATGAGGAGTTAAAAGGAACTTTTGAACACACGGTCATCCTTGGGCTTTTCGCTGGATTTTTTGAACTAAATGATCCTAAGAAAACAGAAGAAGTTGCGACCATCATAAACAATTTAAGAAAGGATTATCCAATTGTAAATGAGCACTGGTTGAAGTTCATCCTGGAGTCACATGAAGCAGATTTGGAAATGGGTGCCAAAGCAGAACTAGCAATAGGTGCAGCAATTGATACTTCTAATTCTGACGAAATTTCTCAGTACTACAAATTGATGGAAGTCGTACACACCAAAGGATATGTTCATGATGATTCGATTGAAGCCGTTAAGGTTTTCTATTCTAATCATGAAGGAATGTCAACGATCAACCAATGTGTTCGAAAGACCATCTTGAATTACATAAAGACTCTTCTATCTGGGCTAAAACCAGAAGAGTATTCTTCTTACTTTGAGTTGTCAAAAATATTCCCAACATACATGGGCATTTTTTCCAACCAACAATTCAACCAAGATGTCAAAACAGCCTGTATAAAATATATCAAGACCTTGCTTAAACGATACACAGATAAAAGAGGAAGAGATTACCAGGATATCAAGAAATTCGTGGTGGCCACCTTTACCGATTTGGAGTTCATGAAGAAGAAAGAATTGGTTGAGTTCTTCAAAACAAAGAGAAAGAAGAAAGTAACGGCCTAAGACCGTTCAACTTATGATTTATAAAAAAAGGCCAGACGCGTTTAATCGTGTCTGGCTTTTTTTTGTGCGTTTTATATGGCTATGTATACCTACCTAAATAACGTAGCATGCCCCTTCTCCTCATGCCGCCCTCCTCTCGGATCAGTATATCTAACCAAACAAATATAAGTTCCTGTGGGAGCTGCTCTCCCACTATTATTCATCTGACCATTCCAGGCATCCATCGGATCATCACTTTGAAATACAACCTCGCCATATCTATCCCAGATCACCATTTCGAAATTAGTGATCCCTCTAAAGAAACCACCTCCTCTATATTCGTCATTCAAGCCATCATTATTAGGCGTAAAGGCATTTGGTAAAATATAGGTGATCCTTGGTGTAACCTCTATAGTTTTGGTAATCGTATCCTCACAACCATAATAATGCATAATGGCTAGTTGTACATCTACGAAGCCCGTGTCTGGGAACGTGAATGAAGGATCTGTTCCTAATGTTCTTCCGAGGCTTGCCTCATCGCCAAATTCCCAAGCCCAGAAAGCTGCTCTTCTAGAGTTGTCATGAAACTGAACCATAGGATTGAAGTTAGTAATAAAGCTCGGAGGTTCATAATAAAAATCAGCAACAGGCAGAGAGTCTACGTCTATCCATCGAGGGAAAAAAGCTTCTTCAAAACAACCAATAGGCGAGGTAACCTGTACATGGATATCAAAATTCCCCGGAATCAAATAAGTATGATCTGGACTTATTTCATAACTAATAGAATCATCTCCAAAGCTCCATATTGTTTCATAAGTCGAATCAATTGGAAAAGACAAGTTTTTAAAACTGACATCCAAAGGTGGACAACCAACCGATTCACTAGGTTGGAAAATAATAGCCTCTGGAGCAGGCTGCCACACTAGTTCAGAGGAGTCGGTGTAAAAACAGCCTAAGGAGTCTGTTGCGGTTAAGGTAACCGTAAAGATACCAGGTGCATCGTATTCATATTCTGGATTTTCCACTTCTGATTTATTCAAGTCTCCAAATTCCCATTGATAGAAATCTAAGGCAGCCCCATTTACATCTGATGTATTCTCAAAGAAAACTGGCCCTGCATCACAGGTGTCATAAACCCCGACAAAACTTGGAAATATAGGTGGTGTTACTGTTACTTCTATTGCAGCTGTATCAGAACATTCCGTTCCGGGGTTAAGGATCATTAGACCTGGATAAAAACCTGTTCCGGGGAAATCGATCGTTACATCTCTGGTATTCCAGGTACTTAACGGGTTAAGCGGATTATCATCTAAATCAAATTGCCACTCATATTCTTCAATAAAATCTTCATCCGTACTTTCATTAACAATGGTTACTACAGAATCTGCACAAGAAAAAACGGAAAAAGCTTCTCCTCCCGCAATGTCAACACCTTCAATAGCCGCCACCACATTTTCTTCACAAAAAGAAACATTAAATTGGAAATCTCTTTGGACGGTACCCAATAAAACTCCATTTCTAAATTCCTGAACACAAATACCAACAACAAACTGCCCTTGTTCTATAGGAACGCCCGATATCACACCAGTTAAAGGGTCTATTGATACTTGTGGATTTCCTCCCATTGGATTTAATTCAGTGTAGCCGCCCGTAAGAACAAAATTAACGGGGAGATACGGTGGGGGTAAATCTGGATTCGGATTGGGATCTGTATTCGCTCCTCCCTGAAGAGGCGCACAAAAGCTATAAATCAATTGATCTCCATCAGAATCAAAGGCACTGTGGTCATAATTCAATGGTAAACCAGAACAAATCACAGGAGGAGGTAGTTGATTAAAAACAGGAGAAGAGTTGCATTCTGTCTGAGCTTGTGGATTAATTTCCACATAATAAGTGGCCCCTGTATCTCCTGGATTTATAATATTATTAATTGACTCATTACGACAACATCTTTGATAAATAATATAGTATGATTCATCCGAATCGATTGGCAAGCTTCGGGTAAAAACATAACGTCCTCTTTCAACACAAATATTTGGTGGGACTTGAACACAAGGATTATTCTCTGCGGGATCAATGGTGTCTACAACTGGAGGATCTAAGAACAGATCATCATACGGAGTTCCATTCAAACTGCCTGATAGATAAATCGAGACATTCGCTTGTTGAGCTCCCGGTGCTGCATCTAAGGGAATATTACCATTAAAACAGTCTCGGTAAACACGCATGGTAAATAAATAGATATTATTTCCTGGAATGTCTGGATCTGCTCCTTGGCAAATATAAGTCATTTCTCCCCCAACTACGTGAGAGGCAATAGCAGTGTGAGAGAATAGATTCAATAAAGTAAAGGCCAGAAAAACACGTAAAAGTTGTTTCATGGTTGTTCGATCGTTTTTGTAAGTTTCCTAATTTTCAATAGACTTTATATTGTCCAAATACAGTTATTAACTATATCAAACTAGCTTTATCACTAAGTTATGACAAATATACCTTAAAGGGAAAGAAATGCTCCATTTAAATTAAGGAATTGACTGACAGATTGCTTTAGGGTAAAATACGAAAATAAAAGGAGGAAAATCAGGCAACCATCAAGCTTAACAATGAGCAAATTGAGCTAAGCCATCTGTAAATTTCCCCTATCTATACACTTTCTTACCGTAACAGAGTTGCAAAACCTTTCAAATTATAAGGCTCTCCTCTTGGACCAATAAAGGAAGTTAAATATACATATACACCTTGTTGTGACATTTCTCCAACATTGTTTTTACGCCCATTCCAACCTGCATCAGGATCAGAAGTTTCATATACCTTCTCCCCCCAGCGGTTCCAAATTGACATGTTAAAGTTGGTAATACCACCAAAGACACCCTTCCCTTTAAACACATCATTTATAGCATCAAAGTTTGGTGTAAATGCATTCGGCATGAAATAGCGAATCTCTGGCTTCACATCAAGCCTTACGATGGCAGTATCTGGACAGCCACTTTCGTGGAAAACAATCTGTTGAACGATTTGTATGCCGGTATCCGGAAAAGAAAAAGAAGGGTTCTGAAGCGTTGAAGTGCCATCTTCATCAAAAAACCATTTCCACGCAACAGCTTCAAAAGATTCATCCGTAAAGTCTGCTGTATTTTCAAAGTTATTTAGGTCTTTAGGGTTATAATCAAAGCCTGCTTCTGGAGAACCTAAGACGGTAACCCAACTGTCAAAGACAGCTGCGGTTTCACATCCAATAGGTGACGTTATATCGAGGGAAACACTATAATTACCTTCTTCATAAACATGAACCGGACTAACCGCATTTTCTGTAGTACCATCGCCAAAGTCCCAAATTATGTCATAAGTTTCGTCAATTGGGAAAGACAGGTTATCAAAAAGGATTTCCAAAGGCTCACATCCAAAGAAGGAACTGGGTTCTACAACTATCACAGCCGGTACTGGAAAATATTCAATTTCTTGGACCAAGGTATCCATACATCCATTGATATCCGTTACCACCAATTCTACTGGCAAATTTCCAGGGATCATATACAAGTGATGCGGATTCGTTTCTGTAGAAGTACTATCATCTCCAAAATTCCAATTCCAATTTGTCATAGTCCCGCTTCCTGTAGTAGAAAGGTCGGTGAAAACAACTACATCCGAGATACAAGTATCATAATCAAATGAAAAATCAGCATCGATACCAGGAAAGACTCGAATCTCAATAAAAGCAGTATCTGCACATTCAGTTCCCGGGTTTAAAAAAAGCGTTCCATTGTAAGATCCCAAGCCCGGAAATTCAATAGTGGGGCTAAAATCAGTTGGCGCTATGGAGCCTCCCGGTAAGTCAAAAGACCACTCATAATTATCAATATTTTGCAGTTGTAAACTTAAATTATTTATGTTTACGGTGTTATCACCACAAGAGAGGATAACAAATTGATTTTCATCAACAATCTCATTTGCACTTACGATGGCATCTACTAAAGGTGTGCAACTCGTTACATTAAATTGAAAATCACGACGAACAACACTAAGCAATTGCCCATTTCTATATTCTTCTACACAAACTCCCACAACAAATTGTCCTAGAATGTCGGGCACTCCTGAAATCAACCCAGTAAAAGGGTCTATGGTAACCACTGGATCACCAGCCATTGGAGCATTGACAGAGTAGAGTTGATCAATAAAATTAACAGGATCAAAAGGTGGGGGACAACCCGGATTTGGTGCAACTCCATTACAACTACTTGCATCTCCCGGGTTATCCGGAGTTCCAAAAGTTCCACCTCCTAACAAAGGACTACAAAAAGAGTAAACCAATTGGTCTCCATCAGAATCAGAAGCAGAGTGATCAAAGTTAATATCTTGTCCAGCGCAAATTACAATTGGTGGAAAGTCATTAAAAACGGGACTGTCGTTACAAACATCAACCGCTTCTGCAGTTAGTTCAATGGTATAAGTAGCTCCAGCCTCTTCTGGCAAAACTAAATTGTTAATCGTTTCATTCCGACAACATCTTTGATATACGATGTGAAAGTCTTGATTGCCTATTGGTGCAGCAATATCAAAAGTGTAAACCGCTTTTTCTACACAAACATCAATGGGTTCCATGCATGGATCGTCAATAGTGGGAATGGGTACCGGAGTACCAGTCATAAATATTGAAAGGTTTTCTACTAGAACGAAGTTAGAACTACCTCGGTAAACCGTTACGATCGCCGGAGCATCAAAGTCTGCTCCATCGGATCCACAATCTCTATAGATAGACATCGTAAAGGAGTATGTACCATTTCCGTTACAAACGTAGGTTACCTCTCCTCCTATGATGTGACGAGCAAACAGATTGCTACTAAGTAACAGGAACAGAGAGAGAAGGGTATATTTTAGAAGATGCTTCAAGGTTTAGGTTTTTAGCTTAATTTAGTTTGGATACATCATACTATCTTGACACTTACTGCATCCAATACGTTGTATGCTCGTAAGCTTTATTTATGACAAAATAACGACGAATATGGAATAGTTAATACTCGGTCGTGTTAAATACTCGGAAATATAGTGAATTATGACTTTAGTATGAATTAATTGCGACACTTTAGTAACAACGAAGATTCATCTTGTCCCGTTGGGTACATATATTCTTCATTTGAAGCGTTTTTATACCTTAAGGGATCATCTCTTTAAGCAGATTAGATCTTTTTTTGTATTAAATCTGCAAAAATCACCTTGAGCGAGTCGATAAATTGAAGAATTTGCATTTTTTTTAAAAGTTCTGCACATTTTTATACAAAATGAAGTGTTAAAATACGTTAAGGTTATCGATTCCTGATCGAGCAAGGCAATATTTCGTAATGCTTTTGCAAAAAGAAAGAAGGATTCAATTAAAAATATTATATCAGCTAGTTTTAAATTGCAACTATTCGACAAGAAAAATAACAATTAGATTTCATATCCATGGCATTTGACGCTCCCCCGCCTCATTCCTCCATTTAAGACAACGGTATTGCTGTTTTGTCTTTCAATCTTTTGTGTTTTTCTTTTGGTTATTTGTAGTTTAAGTAAGAACAAAAAATTAACTTAGACAGCTGCCTTCATTTAGTTAAAGCTAATCGACTTTAGGAGAGTGTTTTAGCTAAATGAAGGAGTGTATAGCAGGCTAAATTATTTTTTGTGTCCTAATTTCTGTACAATGAAAACTAATTATTTCCAAAATAAAAACAACCTGACATGTCGCAACCGCTTCACAAGTCTATTCAAATGTCTGAAACACAATTTCATCAATTAATGTTCGGCAGCGAACCGCTATCTGATATCTGTGCCGTCCTTGAGCGAGGAGGTAGTATCCTCTACCCCACTGATACCATCTGGGGAATTGGCTGTGATGCCACCAATGCCTCCGCTATCGAAAAAATCTATGAAGTTAAGCAGAGAGATCCCAATAAACCACTAAGCTTACTTGCCAACTCCATTGAAATGGTAAAAGAATACGTGGAAGAGCTACACCCAAGAGTAGAAACATTGTTATCCCACCATACCAGACCACTTACCGTTGTCTACAATAAAGCAAAAAATCTCCCTAGCAATTTACTACCCGATGATGGGAGCATCGCTATCCGTATTGCTACCGACGGCTACTGCCAAGCCTTAATTGAAAAATTAGGCAAACCAATAGTTACCACTTCTGCGAATCTTAGTGGAGAACCATTCCCGACACACTTTGGAGAAATCAGCTCTGCTATTATTTCCGGCGTTGACTACATCTCTAAGTCTGGACGACAGAATAGAGAGCCTGGACAGCCAAGTGTGATTATTAAAGTGAGTGAGAATGGGGAGATTGTGTTTTTAAGAGAGTAATTCCTCGACTCGGTCGTTCCTCCCTCGCTCGGAATGACAAGATTCCGATTTGAATGAAGTGGAAGATGGAGTATCGTTCGTTCCTAACATTCTCGGAATGACAATGGAAACCCATTGTCATTCCGAGCGAGCGACGTAGGAGCGAGTCGAGGAATTACTTCAGCTCTCGGTCTAACCAATCAAAAAATACCCGCTGCCACAGTATTCCGTTCTGTGGTTTTAGTATCCAATGTCCTTCATTTGGGAAATACAAAAAGCGACTTGGTATCCCTTGTAATTGGGCAGCCTGAAAGGCCTGCATCCCTTCTGCCTCCGGTACTCTAAAATCTTTCCCCCCGTGGATAACCAATAAAGGTGTGTCCCAATTACCTACAAATTTGTGTGGTGAATCCGTTTTATATGTTTCTGGAAGGTTTTTTTGCCAATAGGAACCCTTTAAATCCCAGTTGGCGAAGAAGAGTTCTTCTGTCATTCCATACCAGCTTTCTAGGTTGAATAAACCACCATGTGCGATGAAAGTCTTGAACCGCTTGTTGTGATTACCAGCAAGCCAGTAAACGGAATATCCTCCATAACTGGCACCGACCGCACCCAGTCGATTTTCATCAATGTAAGGCTCTTGTTTAGCATCATCAATTGCAGAGAGTAAATCCTTCATTGCTTGTCCTCCCCAGTCTCCACTAATATCTTCATTCCATTGTTGACCAAAGGATGGTAAGCCTCTTCTATTCGGTGCTACAATAATGTAATCATTAGCCGCCATCATCTGGAAATTCCAACGGTAAGACCAGAACTGGGAAACGGTAGATTGCGGTCCTCCTTGACAATACAACAAGGCCGGGTACTTCTTGTTAGCATCAAAGCCTGGTGGGTATATCATCCAGACTAACATGTCTTTTCCGTCTGTTGTTTTTACCCATCGTTCTTTGACCTCTCCCATCTTAATGGTGCTCAACAAACCTTTATTAATCGTAGTCATTTTCTTAGCAGAACCATCTGCGATTTTAACCTTGTACAGTTCATGCGGCATCGACATAGAAGCACGACTAGCAATAAGTTGATCTCCATTCTGGACAAAACCGTAATAGTTATGCTTTCCTTCTGTTAATTGGCTAACTTTCTTAGTACCCACTTCTACTTTAAACAATTGGTAAGTTCCTTTTACAGCTGCAGAAAAGTAGACTGTTTTCCCATCTGGAGATAGCTGGGGTGAATTAGCGCTAAGGTTCTGTCCTTCAGTAAGTTCGACCTTAGTTCCTGAAGCTAATTCCATACGAAATATTCTGTTTCTATCTGCTTCATAACCATCCCTTTCCATACTACTCCAAAGTAGATACTTACCATCAGCAGAGAAGCTTGGTTCAACATCATAGCCCATCATTCCTTTGGTTAAATTAGTGGTTGTACGATTTTGAATGTCATACATGTAGATGTCCGTATTGGTACTTTTCGCAAACTCTTTCCCGTTTAATTTCTTTGAGGTATAAGCAATAAATTTTCCATCTGGACTGAAGCAAATTTGTTCCATTCCTCCAAAAGGATTGACTGGTGAATCATAAGGTCCATCCATGATGTTAAGTGCTTCCGGAGCAATCACTCCTTTGTTATAACCAACATAGTGAACCTGACTTTTTTTATAGTCATCCCAAGCATTCCAATGACGGTACATTAAGTCGTCCATAATACGTGCATCTGCCTCTGGTAGATCGGCATAATCTGCCAATGGATTCGGAGCGGGTTGAACATCTTTTATATATAGCAATCCATCGCCAGAAGGTGCATAGGCAAAACCATTCATTTCATTTTTAGAAATCAATTTTAAGTTCTCTCCTTTTAGATTCATTTCGTATAAACTTCCATCCTGAAGAAAACCGATTCGTTGTCCATCTGGGCTAAATCTGGCATTATATTCATTCTCGGTTGTATTCGTTAAACGAAGAGGACGTCCATTCGTAGTAGATTGTAAATACAAATCTGTAGTACTATTGTTTTTTTCTTTAGAATAATAACGAATTCCATAGATGATATTTTTGCCGTCTGGAGAAATATCTTCCATAGAGACCCGACCAAATTGCCAGAGTAATTCTGGACTTAGGCGGTTGTTCTGTGCAAATAGCTGTTGGTAACTAAACAGAAAACAAATGGCAAAAAAAAGGTTGGTCAGTAATTTCATGATTTTTTATTTTTGATCTATTTATCTTGAGCCAAAATTAGGAAATAATTCCGATGTTTTCGATTACATTTGGGTTCCCACAATTTATGGGATTAGAAGAGTTTAATTTCTCTAAAAACAAACAACTATGGCAAAAGAAAAAGAAAGATGTGCCTGGGGGCGATCTCCAGAAATTTACCAAAAATACCACGACGAGGAATGGGGAGTCCCATTACATGATGACCAAAAGCTTTTTGAAATGCTAATTTTGGAAGGTGTTCAAGCCGGACTTAGTTGGTTGACAGTGCTTAATAAGCGAGAAAATTATCGAAAAGCTTTCGATAATTTCGATCCCAAGAAGATTGCGAAGTATTCAGAAGCAAGGAAGGCTAAACTGAAAGAAAACGCAGGTATCATCAGAAATAGGCTAAAAATCAATGCTGCAGTGGTTAATGCAAATTGTTATTTGACCGTTGTAAAGGAATTTGGAAGTTTTGACAAGTACATTTGGCAATTCGTTGATGGTCAGCCAATTATCAATCATTTTAAAACGATGGAAGAAGTCCCTGTTTCTACTCCAGAAAGTGATGCGATGGCGAAAGACCTAAAAAAACGCGGTTTTAAATTTGTAGGAACGACGATCTGTTATGCTTATATGCAAGCGACGGGTATGGTAAATGACCACATTATGAGTTGTTGGAAGAGGAAGAAGAAATAGTTTATATTTGGTTAGGGCTAAATTCATCTGGATTCTTTATTCAAAGGTACTAAAACTATGTTTCGCAAATTTCTAATCTTCAGCTTCCTGCTTTGTTCTAGTAATTATGCAATAGCACAATTTTTCAAATCTCCTATATTCTGGGCTCCTTATACCACGATAAGCTATGGGAATGGTTTTGAAGAAGACGGCACATTTGTGCAGGACGCCGTTGGTAGCATGGGGTTGGGGGCTGGTGCAAAATTGTTTCTAACAAAACGAGATCAGCGATTTAGAGCCTCTATAGGGCTAGGGCTTCAGATCGTAGGTTTTGCCACGAGGTCAACTAGAAATGAGCCGCATACAGACCCAGATGCGCTCGCCATTTATGGGCAGCCACCTTACATTTACCGGAAACGTTCTTATTTTTTTTACAGTGTAATTCCTTTCGAATTTACTTATGACTTTTCTAAAAATTGGTATACAGGAATTGGACTTTCTGTCAATATTCCTTTTATGGAGAGAGGGAAAGTAGTAAGTAGAAATGAGCTGAGAGCATTTGACTTTAGATATAAAGCTATAAAATTTAGGCCGTTCACTACAAACCTCGGAGCTAGTATTCTGATGGGTAAACGGTTTCAAATGAAAGGAGGACTTACCGTATTTATAGAAGGGGAGATTAAAGGGTATCGATTGGTCGCTCATCGGGATTATGACTATAATTTCAGTTACGATGCGGAGTATCCGTTCACTATTGGGATCAACACTGGCGTTCAATTCTAGGAATAACTGGATAGGTTTATTACTTCCTTTTGCTTAGCTTAAAATCAAACTAAATAATAACAAAATGTGGCGATATTCCCATTTAACAATAATTTAATTGCCAAAGTTTGACAATTAAATTATTGTCAAGTACATTTGTATTATAAATACACTTAATCTATGCGGAAATCATCGTCCTCTAAGATCAACAAATTTTTACCATGAGAAATATCGTAGGACAAACACCTCGAGGAAAAGACTTCTACCCAAGGGATACAGTCATCAATAAAATCTATCGGCGTTTAGATGCTGGTAGTCACATCTTTTTGTCTGCACCACGCCGTGCAGGGAAAACCTCCATTATGCGATTCATGGAAGAATCTCCACGTAAAGGCTACGCCTTTGTTTATATCAATGTGGAAGACATAGAAGATTCGGAAGAGTATTTCCGAACGCTTTCAGAAGAGTTATTGAATAGCTCCTCTGTGACGGCTTTGATGAAAGCTACTAAGAAGACAAGAAATCTCTTTGAAGAGTTCGCGGATCATGTCAAAAAGATTAAAGTTTGGGGTATTGAAATGGAAACGCAATCCAGAGAACAACCAAAGTACAGCAAGGAGTTTGAAAAATTGATGAGTTCTCTTGACACCACAACATTTACAATTGTAATGTTAGTGGATGAATTTCCGGTAACCGTGGAGCAAATCGAAAAGAAGGAGGACAAAGATGAGTCTCGTCGGTTCCTACATATGAATAGGAGTATCCGTCAGCGGGCTAAGCGAGGAATTCAATTCCTTTATACGGGTTCTATTGGCTTACCCAATATTGCACGAAAGTTGGACGCCACTGCCACGATCAATGATTTGAATGTGGTAGAGGTGCCGCCTTTGTCCAGGAGAGAGGCTACTGATTTTATACGAAAGTTATTTAGGAATTATTCTTTAAAAAGTGAGAAAGGAACCATCCCATATATCTTGGATGAACTTCGTTGGTTGATGCCCTTTTTCATTCAACTTGTCGTTCAAATGCTGATTGACGAATCGGAAATAACTGGTAAACCGATCAATAAAAAAACAGTTGATAAGGTCTTCGACAAAGCTTCCAACCATAGAAACAATATTTACTTCGAAAACTACTACAGCCGTTTAGATAAATCGTTGGTAAAGGAAGAATCCAAGTTGGCAAAAACGATATTATCGAAAATAGCGGTAGAAAACGAAGTAGCTTTAAACAGCTTCAAGGATGAAAAAGACGGGGCTGCAGTTTTGGAAATATTGGAGTTTGATGGCTACATTAATAGTAATGGAGGGAAGTATAGTTTTAATTCTCCTATTTTGCAGAATTGGTGGATTAAGTATGCCAATGACTAAGCGGTAGAGGTGTATTTGATGCGTATTCCGCACGCAAAGAGCGCAGAGGCCGCAGAGCAATATATGAACCGTGGAAATTGAATTGACACAGCTTTCGCTATTTTCTTTGCGCGAAAAAACTAAAACACTTTCACAACACTATACTTACATTTTCCTAAAACATAAAATATGCCTGGAAAAACAGTAGCCTGTATTTATAATCCTAAGAATCAATCGCCGGAGGAATTGGCGAAACACTTCATCGTTCGGAAGAGAATATTTGAAAAATTGTTCGCGGAAATCAAGACCTCAACCATGGAATATCCGGAGCAACATTTCATGATAGAAGGGAAAAGAGGCATGGGAAAAACAACACTATTACTTAAACTAGCCTATGAAGTAGAACGAGATGATAAATTAAGTAAGTGGCTGATTCCTTTGAACTTTAATGAGGAAGAATACAGTGTTCGGAAATTGTATAAATTCTGGGAACGAACCATTCAGTTATTAGCGGAAAAGCATACGATGTTCTTAGAAATGAAACAGCAAGCCGAGCATCTGTCTAAAGTACATAGCTCCGATGACGAATATGAAAGAGCTTTGTACGATCTATTAACAAAAACACTACAAAAACAGAAAAAGAAAACCATTCTCTTTATTGATAATTTTGGAGATATGTTTCAGAAGTTCAGCGACTTAGAGGCCCATCGATTGAGAAAGATATTGCAATCCTCTTCAGACATTCGACTGTTCGCTGCTTCTTCAGTAGTTCTAGAGGCTTTTTATCAATACAATCATCCATTTTACGAATTCTTTAAAGTCGAGAGATTAGAGGGGCTTGATGCACAACAAACGAAATTGTTATTGTTGCAACTTGGCGAGGTCTATGAACAAGAGAGCATCCAGTCTTTAGTCAAAAACCAACCTGGCCGGGTGGAGTCGCTTCGACGGTTAACCGGTGGAGTTACCCGGACTATCATTTTACTTTTTGAGATATTTGCCGACGACCATGCCGGGAATACCTTTATTGATTTGGAGAAAATTCTGGATCGGGTTACCCCCTTGTATAAGCACCGTATGGATGACCTCACTCCTACCCAGCAAGAAGTCGTTGAAACTATTGCATTACATTGGGATGCAATGAGTGTAAAAGAGATACAACGCGCCACTAGAATGGAGAGCAAACTCATTTCGGCCTTACTGCAACAGTTAACGAAACAAGAGATTGTTAGTAAAATAAAAACCAATACTAAGAACCATTTATACCAGATTAATGAACGCT
Organism: uncultured Saprospiraceae bacterium; assembly: GCA_964508085.1. Classification (GTDB taxonomy): domain Bacteria; phylum Bacteroidota; class Bacteroidia; order Chitinophagales; family Saprospiraceae; genus CALGLS01. The sequence goes on from CAZDTI010000040.1 coordinate 22,775, forward strand.
TCTTCAATATTTGGTACCTTATGCGTCATGGCCGCAGCGGGGACAAACAGAAAGTGCTATGGCTGGTTCGTTTTCTGGAGCAATGGTGTGATGAATCAGAAATTGATGAACGTAGCAAAAGGCATATCCAAAATTTACAACAAGGTAATTACAACCCCAAAGGAGCTGTACTACTCTCGGAGGCATTGGCAATGACCAACCACCTCACTACCGAAAGTCAGCATCGCTTATTGGAGGCCACTCGTGACTTTTTAGTTCAAAAAAACAGTCCCTATGTCAAGCAATTAATCCGTTCAGATGTAGAGTTATTGAATCAAGCCGAGTTTGCTTTTAAAGAACAGGATTACAACATGGCCTTGCAGTATTTGCTAAAAATGAAAAATAAAGATGACTTTAAAATTGCATGGGTATATCATAAAAATAAAAACTTCACCCATGCGGAAAAGCATTACAAAAAGGCAGCAACGAAAGGTAATGTGGCCGCTTTAAACAATCTGGCAGTTATGTACGAACGCGTTCATAACAAGCCAAAGCTAGCAGAAAAATTATATCAAAAAGCTGCAGTTAGTAATCAACCGGATGCATTATACAATTTAGGATTGTTCTATAAAAACCGAGGAAAACAGTATAAGCAAGCTGAAGTGTATTACAAAAAATCACTAGCGCAAAAGAAAGATAAAGATGTACTTTTTAATCTTGCAAATCTGTATGCAAATGAATTAAAACAACCTGCCAATGCCTTAAAGTATTACGAATCAGCTGCTAAAGAAGGGCAAATGCAAGCAATGAATAACCTTGCTTATTTGTACATTGAAGTTTACCAAGACACCAATAAGGCGACCAAATATTTTAAGCAAGCCATCAAGTCCGGCCTACTCTACACGGAAGATTTCATAAGAATTTGCGAAGAGCATCCTGTTAATTTTCACCTGCTTTATTTGTTGGCTGCAAAAGAATATGAATTCCTTTATCAACATTTCAATAGCTCAGAGTCTGATCAACTCAGGATCAAAGATCGCCTAAAGCCGATTTATTATGCAACCGTTTTCTTTCTAAAAAAGAAATATCCATCAGAGTGGCTCCGTATGGGGGAAGAGCTGGAAGAAACAGTCATGGAAGTAGTGGATAAGGTGGAGGAAATGAGAGTAGGTTAACTAGAATTTTCAATTTAAAACCGATTGTCCAACAAGACTTTTATACCTGTAACTCTATTGTTACAAACCACGCTTACAAAGATGAAATTATTTTGGATTCCTGAAGGAAGTGCCAATCTATATTGTTCTTCTCCTGAGCGTTGTTCACTTCCTAATAAACGACCATCAACTCCATAGATTTGAACCAAGATCTCCTCCGTAGTCGGCACCTTCAAATTAAAAAAATCGCCTTTGACCGGATTCGGATAAACCTGAATCAAATCAAACTCTTCTCCTTCTACAAAAATCAATTTAGAATATTCAAAACTCCCATCAAGATCAACCAATTTTAATCGAAAATATCCATCTTGCTTTAAGGATTTATAAATGCCAGATTGATAATACTGAATTCCTACAGCCGAAGAATACTCAAAATTGATTTTCTCTTTAAAATTCCAGTTTCTGCTATCATTACTTTCTTCTAATTCAAAATGAGAAAAACCAGCTGCGTTGGTCACTTCCCATTCCAGGTAAAAATGATCTGTTTCGTAATCGTATTGTTTAAAAGAGATCAATTCTATAGGCAATGATTGACAAGCATTCGAATATCCACCAAAAGCTCCACAACTTTTCGGGTCAAAAGTTTGGCCGTTTTCCATAACCATTGGTGGCGGAGTTCCTCCGGTTGGGTTACAGAATGTAGCGGAGCCACTAAAGTCAGAACAAGGATTATTCTGATCGAATCCATCGAAAGTAGGAGCTATGTAAGTACCACTACCTCCAAGTGCTCCATTTTGCAGTTTGAAACCTTCAGTTGAAGTCCAAAGACCGTTATTTATATAGTAGTCTCCTTGGATTACCGTTTCTCCAGTGGAGACTAGAATGGTTCCATTATTGGTGAGTATTGCTGAACTTCCATTGTTCTGAGTTGACATTTTTCCTGCAGTTATGGTTCCGTTATTTGTAGACAATCCATGCGGATAATAAGTGTCAGTAATATTAATGTTAGCATTATCACCAAAATTAACAAAAGACCCACTGGCATTATTGCTATTTTCAAAATTTACGAAGTTCGCAGTTCCGTTAATGGTAATCTTTGCTGAAGATTGAATATTAACTTGATTCCCTGTCCACGTTGCTCCGTCGCTAATGGAGATTTCTCCCCCTGCAATATTACCGCTAAAGTTAAACTCTCCACTAAGGATATTGATTTGATATTGAGGTGCATTTATGTTATTCCTATCATAGCTTAGAGTGCCACAACTATTGACTGTAAGTTGGTTTGGAGGATTGAAATTTCCAAAATTCTTCCCTGTATAAGAGGCACCAGGCTCAATAAATAAATTAACTGAGGAGTTACTATTTTGAAACTTCCCTTTCCAGTTAGTACCTGCTAAAATACAATAATTTCCCGACGGGTTCACTATGGCATTACTCCCGCTTAATGGTATACAAGAAGTACCAGTTGTACAGCTTTGAGCGGCCAATAGATTGGTAATTAGTAAAAGGCAAAATAGTGCCGTGAATTGTTTGATTTTGTGAATTCTTGGTTTCATTTTCTATGGTGTTTGTTCAACCAAGTATTTACATATTTTATACCAATGCACTCATCTAACATCAAATGTAAAGTTAAGATTTGTTATATTAATCTTAACAAAGGTTTTGACAAACCATACCTTCCAACCAACTATAAACCCGATAATTACACATTTATTATTCACCACTTTATCATTCTAAAACATACAGATCTAATAATAAAAACATAAAATTAAGCCCTCTTTCTTTTTCCGAATAGCCAATAAAAAAAACAATAAATTTTATCTTTTTTTTCAAAAAACAATACATTCTTCTTTTGATTTAATTACCTTTCCAATATGAAAAGAGATGAACAAATAATGGCTTTGCGGCCACAGATTCCAGTGGTTTTAGAAGACAATAAAAATGAAGTGGAGGCTTTCATGCATCAGACGCTACGTCCGATTCTGAAGTTTCAACATTCTACCTTGATTAGATGCATCAAAGGAGCGCCACATTATAAACACTTGAATTTTAAAATAGGCAGGGAAAAGAAAAACAGAGATACTTTGAAAGAGTTCTTGCAAAAGAATAAAGCTTTAAAAGCTCAATTGACTGGAGTAGTAATTGGACTGTTTTCTAATTCGGAATTAGATTGTTATGAACGGAATGAATCAGAATTAAAAAAACGAATACTGGAAATGACAATCACTCGTTTTTTGTCAGAGCTTTAGATATTGCCTACCGACAAAACAAATCCTTTTCCATGTAAGTTGGTAATCTCTATTTTATGTGTCTTGTCTTTCCGTAAAAATTTTCTAAGCTTCGTAATATAAACATCCATACTCTTTGTCGTAAAGTATGAATCTTCTTTCCAAATCTTCAACAGAGCATCTTCTCTCTTTAACACCTCTCCGTTACTTTCGCAAAGCAACTGCAAGAGATCAGATTCTTTAGGCGACAATTTAATTTGCTCCTCCCCTAATGCGAGTCTCCTCTTTTCCGGATCAAAAAGAAATTGGCCTATATGATGCTCTTTAGCAACAACAGGCTTTGCAACTTCATTGCTTTTTAGGATGGCTTGAATTTTCAACAAAAGAATTTCAGGATCAAATGGCTTTACCAGATAGTCAACAGCTCCCAATTGGTAGCCTTTTATTTTGTCTTCTTTTAGTGACCTTGCCGTCAAGAAAATGAACGGCGTATTTCGTCCCAAAGACTGAATGGATTCTGCTAAAGAGAAACCATCTTTATGCGGCATCATAACATCAAGAATACAAAGGTCATAGTCATCAGCTTTGAAAGCGGAGAAGGCTCTATTACCATCTGGACACAGATTGACTTCGAAGTCATTGATACTTAAATAAGATTGCAAAACCAGCCCAAAATTAGGATCGTCTTCTGCTATTAGTATTTTTTTGTTGCTCATTATTCTAATGATTCTTTATATATTATTATCCAAAGGTAAAACAATCGTAAATACTGTTCCTTTTCCTACTTTGCTATCGACTGTTATTTCGCCATTATGCTGTTCTATAATCGTTTTCGCATAACTCAATCCCAATCCAAAACCTTTAATGTTATGAAGGTTTCCTGTTGGCACCCTATAGAACTTATCGAATATTTTTTTGACTGTTTCAGGAGTCATTCCTATACCTTGATCAGTTACTCTAATTGAAATCCCATTCTGGACATTTTGGGTTTCAATAGTAATTTTTTTATCCTCAGGAGAATATTTAATGGCATTATCTAATAGATTGGAAATCATATTACTGAGGTGAACTTTATCTCCTTTCAACCTGTGTTGTTCCGCCTTAAGACTACTAGTCAAAGATTGATTTTCCCCTTGTAATTGCAATTGTAAACCTGTTGTTAACTTTGTAATAATATCATGAAGATCAATAGGTTCTTTTTTCAACTTTAATGCTTCACGGTCTGTCAGAGCAGCAGTCAAAACTTGTTCTACTTGGCTGTTCATCCGTCTGTTCTCTTCCTTAATAACGGAAGTAAATTGATGTACCATTTTTTCATTTTTGATAATTAGTGGATTATCGATATTTGCAACTGCAAAAGCAATTGTTGCCAAAGGTGTTTTGAATTCATGCGTCATGTTGTTAATAAAATCCGTCTTTATTTCTTCGTCTCTTTTTTGCTTCCAAATTATAGACATCATATAAAAGAAACTGGCAAGAATAATCCCAACCAGGAATATAGAAAGCACTAAGCTTCGAGTCATATTTCGAAGCACAAAACCTTTTGAGTTATCAATGTATAAGTATAAGGTCTCTTCATCATCATTAATTTTCAATTTCAATTCACTAGCTAATAATTTACTGGAATCAGCAGCAGGTGAAAGGTATTCTAAGAACTTTCCATTCTCGTCATAGATGCCAAAATCAAAATTCATGTCTAGTCCATACTTCTCTAAGTTATTAGCTATCGTTTCCTCAAGAACCAAGTTTTCCACTAAGACAGGCCAAATGGTTTTCCGTTCTCTTTTTTTCGAACCTTGTCCATACAACACTAGGAAGCCTTCTGTTAAATCTCCTTTTTCATCCGCTTCTATTGTCGGGCTATCGGTTAATAAATCACTAATAATTCTTTTGAATTGATTGATTCGATAATTGTAAACTTCTTCATTCAATTGGTATACAGACCCATCCTTATTTCTTTTTCTTTCTAGCGGTTCCATTATCAATTGAAACGTGGAATCACTATTTTCAAAATACAAATCAATGTCGTCCAAATGATCAGTATCAATATTCACTCGATTGTTTATTTCTTTCCTAATGTGTTCAACTACTGTATTCAACGCTTTTATCGCATCCCTGTCCAACTCTTCTTTCTGCGCTACAAAATTGGTATGCAACCAATAATACTGCATTCCTATCAAGCCCATCATAGATAATGCAATCAATAATAAAACAGCAGTATAAACTTTCCTTTTCATGAGTCTAAAGGTACAATCAGAATGGTCAGTATCCAAGGGCTTTAGTTTTTCTTTAAGGTTTAAAAAGAAAGTCCTTTTGGTAAAGGTAACAGAGTTTACAAGTAAATAAACACTCACATAAAAAACTGAATATCAATTAATTAAATCACAAATACTACTGAAAAATCAAAAATATTTTGCACTAAAAAGGTAAAAGAATGCTCCTCTTCACTTTAATTTTTCTTTAGGGTTCTTTAGTTTTTAGTTAATCAAATCCAGGTAAAAAGTCCTGCATCTTTGACTCATCAAACGAACAATATTGTTCTTTTAAAATCAAAAACATTTAAATAATGAAAAAGTCACTTGCATTAATCATTGCCGTTTTATTCATTTTCACAACAAACAAATTACAAGCACAAAACCATTTCGACATTAAGAACGAAGGAGATAAAGTAGTGCTCAAACTAGAAAACGAAAAACTGACCTATGAAAAATCGTACGATTGTTGGGAAGAAATCTTAGAGGACAAAAAATTGATGGAGACCTTAGGAATCTCAGGAATCACTAAAGAGAACATCCTGGAAGAATTAAACATTGAAGGAAATTTAGAGGAGGGCTTTCATTTCTCTTCAGAGGATTTTTCGATTGGCTACAAAATCAAAAAAGAGAAAAAAGGAATTTCCATCTCCATACAATTGTAAGCTTCTACCTAACGCCTTCAAATTCATCAACAAAACTTAAATACATGAAAGTCTTATTCTGGATCACGACTATAACAATATTAATACAAATCAACACATTCGCTCAAATCCAGGCTATGCCTGAAGACAGCCTTCAACAAAAACTGGAAGAAATTGCTGAGCAGTATCACATCCCTGGAGCTACAATCGCCTTCTTTAGCAGCGATTCCATATTGAATATTGGGAAAACCGGCGTTCGTCAGCTTGGACAATCTTCTGCAGTTCAGATCGATGACAAATTTCATCTCGGATCGAATACAAAGGCAATGACTGCTTTTGCTGCTGCAGTACTAGTTGAGAAAGGATTAATCAAATGGGATAGCCGGTTCTTTGATTTATTTCCAGAATTGAGAGCCGAAAGTCGCCCGGAATATCTTCAAATAACGTTAGAAGATTTATTTCGCCACCGAGCTTTTATCCGCCCATTTACAGATGGAGATGAATTTGATGCGATTCCTCAGGTCGTTAAAGGTAACGTCATTCAAACGCGATTAGACTGGACTCGGGATCTTTTAAAAATGGAGCCCGTGTCCATTGATAGCAACCTTAGCTTTACTTACTCCAATGCCGGTTACGCCATTGCTTGTACTATGTTAGAAAAAGTAACCGGCAAGGAGTATGAAACGATCATTCAAGATTATGTTTTCACTCCTCTCAACATTAATGGAGGCTTCGGATGGCCCAATGAAAAGGACGACAATCAACCTTGGGGGCACGCCACAGAAGAAGGAGATAGTACCATTAGCACTATGGGGCCCAAGCACGAATATAAGTTAGGAAAAATCATCTCCCCTGCTGGAGATATCCATATGTCTATTCTAGACTATATCAAATATTTACAAACAAACATGAAGGGTTTTAGAGGGGTAGACAATCTCCTCTCGAAGGAGACCTACCAGTATTTGATTGAAGTAAACGAAGAATACCAAAGGTATGCGATGGGTTGGGGTGTCGGAAAAGTAAAACTAGCTGGTAAACGTAATACTTTTGTTACACATAGTGGAAGTGGTGGGACTTACTACTGTCAAACTTGTATCATTCCAGAGTTGAATATTGGTCTTTGCATCATGATGAACGCAGGGGATGAGGAACATGAAGAAGCTGCAAGAGCTTTACGAAATTTCTTGCTTCGGTACGTCAATGCGCAATAGAATCCAGGTAAAGTTCCTCCACCTTGGTACGAGCCCAGGGAGTTCGGCGTAAGAATTTCAAACTAGATTTGATAGATGGGTCATAATTAAAGCAGCGAATATTGATTTCTTGTCCTAGTTTTTCAAAACCATATCTGTCAACTAGGTATTCCAAGATGTCAACGAGTTTTACACCGTGAAGGGGGTTGTTTGGTTGTTTTTCCATGTTTGTGTAGTCCGTTAGAATTTTGAGATTCTAATCTGGTTTGTTCTTGTTCTTCTCTGTATTGATCTTTTATCTGTTAGTCTTATCACGGTTAAGCCGTTAACGGTTTTATAAATGTGAGGCTCATTTTATGCGGATTTTAAACACATAGGCCTGTCCTGAGCTTGTCGAATGGACACAAAGGACACATAGTCCCCGATCGTGAGAGCTCACATAGAAAAAACACTTCGTGTTTTTTTTTTAACATAGCTCACAAAGATAAAGAGTTGAACGCAATACTTTTTCTTTGAGAACTATGTATATAAAGGCAGTTAATGTTTAATGGCTGTTTATTAATCCGCAAACAATTTAAACTCTACTCTCCTATTAAGTTTTCGTCCTTCTGCGGTATCGTTATCCGCAATCGGAGTCATTTCACCCATTCCCCCAACAATAATTCTACTAGAGTTGATCCCTTTGGAGACTAGGAAATCGTAACAGGCTCTTGCTCGATTGATTGATAAGATTTCGTTTTTGCTTTCCTCTCCTACATTATCGGTATGACCAATGATACTGAGCTTGTGATCTGGGTAATTTTTCATTACGTCTATTACTTGTTCCAGAACAACTTTTGACTCTTGCTTTAAGACATTTTTACCCGTTTCGAACTGGACAGCCTGGATAGCATAATTCAATATTTCTTTATCCTCTTTCTTGATTTCAGGACAACCATTAGGCATATCTGGAGCCGGGGAGTTTGGACATTTATCTACGGAGTCATCTATGCCATCGCCATCTGTGTCTGGGCAGCCATTGAATCGACCTTCTCCTTTAGCATTCGGACATTTGTCTTCGCTGTCTTTGATGCCATCTCCATCCGCATCCGGACAACCATTGATGGTACCCGCAATGGTAGGACATTGATCCAGGTGATCAAAAACACCGTCTTTATCTGTGTCAATAGAAGGACAACCTTCTGTTTCTCTTGTTCCTTTTTCGTTTGGACATTTGTCCTCATTATCTGCAATACCGTCTTCATCACTGTCTGGACAACCCTGTAAGGTTCCGGCATCTTGTGGACATTTGTCGATGTCATCAGAGACCCCATCACCATCTGCGTCGGGGCAACCTTGCGTTTCTTTAGGGCCTGCGACATTTGGACATTGATCCAATTTGTCTTCCAAACCATCGCCATCTGTATCCGGGCAACCGTTGAATGCTTCAACACCAGCTACCTCTGGACAAATGTCTCTACTATCTTCGATACCATCACCATCTGTATCTGGAATTGCGACGCCTGGGAAAATAGAGAAAACCTCTGTTTCTTTTATTTTTCCGATCATGAAACCTAAGCCGATACCGTGGTGGAAGTTATCCCGGTCTCCAGAGAAGGAAATTCTAAATTCTGATTGTACATTGATGTAAGCATATTTTCCAAGACGGAAATTCACCCCTGCACCCACAGGAACAAAGAAATCCAGATCTGTGTAATCCTCCATTTCGCCACCAAGACCACCCATCAAATAAGGAAGGACTCTCCTATCTTCTTTGTAAAACTGGTACTGACCTAAGAAGTCAACACCAATAG
>CAZDTI010000041.1:0-17061 GCA_964508085.1 uncultured Saprospiraceae bacterium
ACCTCCTTGAGAACTAGTATCTTTAGTGCTCAACTTCATAATTACACAAATGGCACTCATGAAAAAAAAGATTTTACCATTCTTCGGGTTACTTTTCTTAATTTTTGCAACATTATTTGTTACCCTTCAAACTGAGAAGGACAACAAATTCCATCCACAACCTACCATAATAAAAGAAGGAGAAGAAGAAGGAAATCAGAATGCTCGTCAGCAATGGTTTGATCTGATGCATAGTGCAGCTCCTGGAACGGATTGGAAAGCGATAGAATTGACTAATAGTCAAAAAAGACATCAAGATAGAATCAAAAAAGGAACTGCAGGGCCTATTGAAATAAGAAATGGAATCGAAGAAGAAATTATTCCAAATGTTATTTATGGAGAATGGAAAGAAAGAGGCAGTAAAAATCAAGCAGGATGTATATTTGCTACAGAATACGATACTTTAAATAACAAGATACTTGCAATCTCAGGTGGCGGCACACTCTGGCAAGGAAACTTGGATGGTACCGATTGGACCGTTATCAACCAGGATTTACAATTCAATTCGCAGCTACTACAATTCATAGATGGCCCAAACGGGAGACGATTGTTAGCCCTTTCAGGCAGAGTACCTCATTATTCGGATGATGGCGGATACAGTTGGATGGCTTCTACAGGAATAACCTTCACAGATAGTTGGGGAGATATTCGTCATCCTATCGTTTTGAAAAATGAAACGCACCATATGTATATCATTGCTAAACCAGATTATTGGACAGATGCTCGCATATACAAATCAACAGATAAAGGAGAGACTTTCACTCTAATTCAAACCTTAAATGATTCAAACTTTGATCGATTTGCTTTGTGTAACCCTCATGGGACAAATGAAGTCTATTTAGTTCACGACACCAATAACTCAACGAGACTCCAACGTATTAATCCCATTACAGATGCACTCGAATTACTAAGCAACAACACCGACTTCAACTATAATGAAAATAGAACAAACCTTGCTGGGATTCAAATAGACACTGTGACTCGTCTATTTGCTTACAACGCGCAAGATCTTGTTTTTCAAACAGATGACTTAGGACAAACTTGGACAGAAAAAGGAGACATAGGTGCACAGCCCTGGGGCGTTGGACTTTACGTAAGTCCAAGCAATCCTGACTTTCTAATCACCGGAGGGCTTGAATGCTACTATAGCCATGATGGTGGAGTATTCTGGAATCAAGCCAATGGCTGGGCTGATTACTATGGCGATGTAGACTTTAGTTTACACGCAGATATGATGTACTTTAGAGAATTTTCAGAAGTTGGTACAGACAATCCTTTTGTGCTAATCAGTAATCATGGTGGTCTTAGCATTTCCTGGGATGATATGGCGACTACTATAAACATTGGAAAGGAAGACTTGAATGTGGGTCAATTCTACGATGTGGATACTGACCCTCTGGATCCACGATATATTTATGCTGGAAGTCAGGATCAAGGATTCCAAAGAGGTTTTGCTTCTTCTACAGATGAAATTATTGAAATGGATCAAATTATTTCTGGAGACTACGGGCATACCGTTTTTGCAGAAGGAGGAAATCGGCTTTGGACGGTTTATCCAGGCGGTTGGGTGACCTTATATAACAATCCGCAGACGAACGGCGGACCAGTAGCTAGCTGGGAACTAGATTCAGAAAATGAATCTGTTTGGATTCCCCCTCTCCTTCCGGACCCAGACCCGACCAGAAACGTTGTTTATCTTGCGGGGGGTGCCGTAGATGGTGGCCCGGGTTCTTTTATCATTGCCTTGGAGGGCGGTAGTAACACTATAGTTCCGGCGCAGCAGTTCTTCGATTTCAAAGCAGAGTCAGGCCGGAGAAGTTTCGGCTTTGGCCATCTCTCCACTTAATGAAAACTTATGGTATGCTGCCACTACGAATGGTCGTTTCTTCACCTCAACAGATCGAGGAGAAAACTGGGAACAAATGGTTAACTTTTTACCAGAAGGGCATTATTTATATGGTTCTACTATTTATCCTTCTAAGGTTGATACCAATACGGTTTATTTCGGTGGAAGTGGATATTCCAACCCAGCCGTTTATAAGTCAACTGATCGTGGAGATAATTGGAATTCGATGGCAGATGGATTACCAAATACACTTGTTTTTGAAATAAGAGGAGATGAAAATGATTTATTTTTATTTGCCGGTACGGAGAGTGGTCCTTATCTATATTATACTCCTGAAGACAAATGGTATGACTTAGCGGGTGAATGTGCTCCAACGCAATCCTATTGGTCTGTGGAATATTTGGAAAACGAGCAAATTGCACGTTTTGGGACCTATGGCCGCGGGGTCTGGGATTTTCAGATTACGCAGACTCCTGTTGCTACGGAGGAACTTACTGTAAATACAGATTTGGATATTTACCCCAATCCATCCAAGGGTTTAATTTATATCAACTTAATTAAGGCATTAACAAATGGAGAACGAATTCAAGTCGCTGACCTCTCTGGAAAGGTTGTCTTTTCTAAGCAGCTAGATCAAGCCGTTTTGGATGGGTCAAAACTGAAATTGGATCTTACGCATTTACCGAAAGGTAATTATATCTTAAGTTTGTTCTCAAATACGGAGATTAGTAGTGGGCAGTTTATTCTGCAATAAGAATCAATTCGAAACCTTTGACAGTAAAGTTTCTTTTAATGGAGACAAGGCCTATCACTAAATCATAAGATATCAATTTCATCTTTTGGGGTGTTATAAGCTTGGTTATAATCAGCCTGATATTTTATCATTAATAGGGAGTTTTTTCTCCATAAAAGTACTCAATGGATCATCTTTATATGAACCAAATTTTTCACAAATGGAATACCCAAGCTTCCTATATAAACTAATGGCATCAGGGGAATAAGGCCCAGTTTCTAATCGTGATATAAATATATTTTTTGAAATCATTTGAGTTTCAAGCTCATTAATTATTCTTTTTGCTAAACCTCTCCTTCTCTGATTAGGAGGGACATAGATACGCTTCAATTCACCATAGTCAGACAATATTTTTACGGAACCTATTGCCACAATTTCTTCATTTTCTATAGCGCCATAAAAGAAGACATTTTCGTCTTGTAGGGTTTCAATACTATCCAAATGACAACTATCAGGTGGATATAACTTACTTTGATATTCATCTAATTCCTTTATTAAATGTTCCGCTTCCTTTGGATTTATTCGTTTTATTTCCATAATATTATGTGATTTACTGATCTTGGTTTTTATACCTTCGGATTTAATCTTTTTCTGTTTAAATTTTACTTACACTTGGTTAGTGGCAGAAAATGAGATTTATTACACTAGCCATTGTATTATTTCAATTCTAAAGCAGAAGTTGTATGTTTTTCAGCCAATTTAAATAGGAAATGTAGTGAAGGAAATAAGCTATTTTGTTTCAGATAAACAGAAGCTTATAATGAAACTTATTAACTGACTGAAGCTCAGTTGTGTTTTGAATTTGCGTATGGTAAGCTATAGGAATAAAGACACTCCTCTTGGAGATTTTGCTTCAAACGAGGGTTTGGCGCGCATTGGCATGCAGCTGTCTGAGTTCTGAACAAAGCTAATTTTAAATATTTACGGAATCCATTTACTTCAAGGTAAACAGCCGATTCACAAGCGATTAGAATTACTAAGTGAGATAAGAGAAGGGATTTATAACATTATTACAGTTATCGCTAAAAACAAAACGTCTAAGAAAAAGACTTCAAGCGAATTGAATGCAATAGCCGAACTCATGACCGAAAGTTAGGTCAATAATACTTCCGAAAAAGCGATTAAAGAAAGAAGTTTAAATAACAAGATTACATGGAGAGAATAGGATCAAAATAATGCAATTATTCCTATTACTTAGTATTAAAGCATTCAGGCAAGCTATTATTTGCTCGTTCTCCCCTCCTAGTTATTCTCTTCCTTCGCCGCCAACAACTTCTTTTGATACCTTCCCTGCACCACATCGGTAACGACTAAAAAGAAGAGGACAAAATAAAAAGTAGTTTTATTCATTGGCGTAATTTCATTGCCAAAGAGTTTGATGTGCGCCAAGTGTCCGCCTTCTGTAATCAACATCACTCCAACAATTAAAAGAATAAATAATCCTAACACTTCGTACATGCGATTCTTTGCCAAAAATTCTGAAATTTTATCCGCTAGAACTAGCATTAATAATCCACTAATTACAATTGCTATTGCCATAATACCAAAGGCGATCTTCTCATCTGGGATATGGCTTGTTAAGCCAATTGCTGCTAAAATGGAATCAAAAGAAAAAACTAAGTTCATGATTACAATAGCAATGACTACTGCATTGGCTGATTTAGTTCCTTTCTTTCCATCTCCCTCTATGTCTTCATCCATATCAGTGATTGAAATCATATGCCAAATCTCTTTTATAGCTGTGTAAATGATATAAGCACCTCCAAACAATACAATCATACTATGACCATTAAACGCGAAGTCTACCACTCCGTCAACTTTTCCAGTAAGAAATGAAAAAGGTTTTTGGAAATAACCTATAAGGGAAACTATAACAAAAAGGAAAACTATTCGAAGACCAATTGCAATTAGAATTCCTACCTTTCTTACACGTTTTCTATCTGCCTCAGGTGCTTTTTTGGATTCCAAAGAGATGTATAACAAGTTGTCAAAACCAAGAACCGCTTGTAACATAACAAGCATTAATAAAGTGAAAATGTGTTCTAACATTGGAAATAATTACTTTAGATTTAGGCTAAAAAGAATGTGCGTTATAAAAATCGTACGAAGCTTGTACCTGAATTAACGATACATCACTTCTTTCACCGCCTTGATAATTTTAGTTGGATTAGGTAAATATGCATCTACAAATGGGGCTGCATAAGGCAAGCTGGTATCCGCAGAATTGACTCTAATTACAGGAGCATCCAAATAATCAAAAGCATATTTCTGAATTTGGTAAGTCACTTCGGAAGATACGCCAGCAAATGGCCAAGACTCATCAATAACAACGATTCGATTGGTCTTTTTCACTGATTCTACAATCGTTTCGTGATCTAATGGGCGGATGGTACGCAAGTCAATAACTTCAGCAGAGATACCTTCTTTAGCCAACTCATCGGCAGCTTTTAGCGCTTCCAAAACCATTTTATTATAAGAAACCAAAGTGATATCGGTTCCTTCTCGTCGAACAGCAGCTTTTCCAATTGGTACGAGATACTCCCCTTCTGGAACCTCTCCTGTCATTCCATATAAAATTTCTGATTCCATCACACAAACCGGATCGTTGTCTCTAATGGCAGATTTAATCAACCCTTTTGCATCATACGGATCAATACAGGAAATGACTTTTAAGCCAGGACAATTCGCCAACCAGGCTTCAAAAGTTTGTGAGTGCTGTTGAGCCAGCTGTCCAGCTGCGCCTGATGGACCTCTGAACACAATCGGACAATTGTATTCTCCCGCAGACTGAGAAAGTGTTTTCGCAGCGTTATTTACGATTTGGTCAAAAGCCAAAACTGCAAAATTCCAGGTCATGAATTCAACGATGGGACGTAAACCATTCATTGCAGCTCCAACTCCGATCCCAGCAAAACCGAGCTCTGCAATAGGGGTATCGATAACTCGCCGAGCTCCGAATTCATCCAACATTCCTTTGCTTACCTTATAGGCACCATTGTATTCTGCCACTTCTTCCCCCATGAGGAATACCGAGTCATCTCTTCTCATTTCTTCTGACATCCCTTCTCGGATGGCGTCTCTTAAAGCCAATTCTCTAGCCATTGTTCTGTTTATTTTATTTTTCGATAATAAGGTCTCTAATTTGGCCTCAAAAGTAAGTTATTATACGGTATTGACAAAAGTTTTGAAATAATATGTCGCAGAGATAATAAGGAGTCGTTTCGAGCGGTTGAATTTGTCTCCTTTTATTGTCGAAAAAAGGGTAAAAGTTAAAGAAATCTTAAGGACTAAACCCATACCTCCTTTAGCCAGTCAAACCACCGTTACTTACAAAAAATGAATTATTCACTTTCTTTGATTTCAGCTTGGTCTTCAGAAAATGAGCTGAAGAAAAATCAAAGACAAAAGCCAAATACCATGAAGAACCTACTCTTAGTTTTCGCCGCCTTATTTTTAGTACAAATTTCTAATGCTCAGATCAAGTTGGAATTGGGCCTTCGAGGAGGTATTAGTACAGCTGATGTTACTACAGATCAAATCAAAATTAAAAACGGACAGGATTTAGATGCCTTTGGTATTTCTGTTGCAAATGCAAATTATGGTGTACACTTCGGAGCAGTCGTTCAGGCAAGAATAGGAAAACGATTTTTCCTTCAACCAGAAGTTTTGATAAGTAGCAGTAGTGTGGATTATAAAATAGAGAACTTAGGCGAAGTTCAAACTTTTGAAAACATCGCTCGAGAAAGTTACCAGTATTTAGATATTCCCTTTATGATGGGAGTAAAGTTTGGTCCTTTGCGTTTACAAGGCGGACCAGTGGCTCATCTATTTTTAAATAGTAATTCTGATTTAACCGATTTGGCGGGCTACGACCCAGAATTTGAGGATTGGAACTTTGGGTACCAAACAGGAGTTGGATTGGACATCTGGAAATTCATGATCGATGTGAAATATGAAGGAACTTTCCAGAATCAAGGAGATCATTTCAACTTCTTTGGAAACAGCTATGACTTCGATACAAAGCCAGGGAAATTTGTGGCAACACTTGGATATACTTTTTAAGTTAACTTCCTAAGATAAGAATTTGATACAAAAGATTGAAAATACAAAAGCCCTCATCTACTGCAGTAGATGAGGGCTTTTGTATTTAAACAATAGGATTACGAAAAAAGTAAAAATCAAAGCTTAAAATATTTGTATTAAGATTTTTTAATATATATATTTGACATTCCTTATCCGGTTTTACCCACCCTAAGATACCAAAAGAACGACTTGCAACAAGATTGTGAAATAAGCCCCCCTATCCCTATACAGAAGGAAGGCCGTCCCGTTTTAACACACCATGAGGCCCATCCCAAAACCGTTTGGGATATATAGACAAAGAACTTACTAGAACATTGAACCAATGTTTTGGTAGCTTCTTTGGGGGATCTTAAGTAATCCTTATTCTAGGATCAATTACAATATACAACAAATCCATCAGTAAATTGACCAATACAAATACCGTGGCTGTAAATAGCACTGCCCCCAAAACAACGGGGATATCATAATTCAGTAAAGCATTTACCGTCACTTGTCCCAAACCATTGAACTGAAATACATTTTCTACAAAAAAGGCTCCTGCCAATAAAGCTGCGAACCAACCGCTAATAGCTGTTGCAACAGGATTTAATGCATTGCGCAAAGCATGTTTGAACAAAACTGTTTTCGTTCCTAAGCCTTTTGCTTTTGCTGTTCTGATATAATCTTGAGCTAAAACATCTAACATTGCAGAACGGGTGAGCTGAGTAATGATGGCCACCGGACGAATTCCTAAAGCGATGGCCGGTAAAATTAGGTTTTTCCAGAAGAAGCGATCATCTCCGAAATCATCCATTCCATATACAGAACCACTGACCTGAAGACCGGTATAATCTTGGAAAAAGTAACCAAAGACTAAAGCTAGTAACATTGCACTTACATAACTCGGTATAGAGAATCCCAAAACCGAACCAACCACTGCTGCATTGTCTAAAAAGGAATGTTGTTTGATCGCTGCCATTACGCCGAGTGGAATTCCAATCAGGATGGCTAATAGTATTGCAGCTCCTGCTAAAAGCAAGGTTCGAGGCACCGCTTCCGCTAAAATAGCTGAGACTCTTTTGCCACTTTGAAAACTTTCTCGGAGATAGGGCCACTTCAATACCAATGCACTTTCGCCTACTGGAGCTAGAGTGATTGCACTATATTTTTCTTTATCTTTTACAACTGAAATGGGACTTAAATCAGACAAATAGGCCACCAATTGTGTGAAGAGTGATTGATCTAATCCCAGTTCCTTTCTCTTTGCTTCTAATGAGGCCGTATCTGAACGTTGGCCAAAAGTAAGGCGAGCCGGATCAACGGGTGCCAAATAGATCACAGAAGAAATGGTAATGACCACCAGTATCAAAACCAAGATTCCATAAGCCAATTTTCTTATGATATAGGAGAGCATTTTAGCTGTTGTGTTTTTTAAATTATTTTCCTCGATTCGTTCGTGCCTCACTCATTCGGAATGACAGCAAGTTCCATTGCATTTGGTCTTATTTTTCATAGCGAAGGAATCATCAAATCACCGTAACCAACTCCTCTCGTTTCTCCACTAGTTTCCCGATCGCTTCTAATTGTAATCCCATTGTTAATGCTAGCTCTTTAAACTCACCTTCTTTCCCCTCTCCTACTGCCACCAATAAACCACCACTCGTTTGGGGATCACACAGAATGTGTTTTTGATGATCTGTTAGACTTCCAATTTTATGACCATAAGAATCCCAGTTTCTATTGGTTCCTCCGGGAATACAGTTTTCATCCAGATAATATTGTAAGATCGCTTTATCCAATTGAGGAACCTTATCGAAATATACATGAGCAGAAGCATCACTGGCTTCGCACATTTCGGAGAGGTGGCCCAACAATCCAAATCCTGTGACATCGGTCATGGCCTGAATATAATCCTGAAGACCGAAAGTGGCTCCAGCTTTGTTAAGGGTAGTCATACTTTTGATGGCCAACGCTTGATGTTCCGCGATTAGTTTTCCTTTTTTCTGAGCGGTGGCTAGGATACCAACCCCTATTGGTTTGGAGAGAAAAAGGGAGGCACCTGGTTTGGCTCCGCCATTTTTTTTCAAGTTTTTGATCTCTACTCTTCCTGTTACTGCCAAGCCAAAAACGGGTTCTGGACAGTCAATACTATGACCACCAGCAAGAGGGATTCCGGCTTCCTCACAAGCCAATCTTCCCCCTTCGATTACTTTTCCAGCTACTTCTGGCGGCAGCTCTTTGATCGGCCAACCAAGAATTGCGATAGCCATCATCGGATTGGCACCCATGGCATATATATCAGAAATTGCATTGGTGGCTGCTATCTTTCCAAACGTAAGTGGATCGTCGACAATCGGCATAAAAAAATCGGTCGTACTGACTACTGCGGTGCCATCTCCCATATCCATAACTGCTGCATCATCCCGTTCTTTATTGCCAACCAGAAGATTAGGAAATATCTTATCGGATGGTGCCGAAGCCCCTAACATCTTATCGAGAACGGCTGGCGCTATCTTACAACCGCAACCTGCGCCGTGAGAGTACTGTGTGAGTTTGTATTCTTTTTCTAATTGTTCGTGCATCTTATCACTTTTAATCTAAAATCCATTCTCCTTTTGCAACCTCTTTCGAGTAGCCGCCGACTCCTATTTCATAGATGCCATTTGATTCTTTTCCATCTAAAAACAAATAAGAGGGTCTTCCCATTTGGAAACCTTGTTCTACGCTCGCTTTTATTTCTTTATTTTTATGCTTTAGCAAGTAGGCTAAAAAACAGCCATTTGCGGAACCAGTTGCTGCGTCTTCAACAATTTTATCATTTTCCAAAAGGAACATTCGAGTATTAAAGTCATTACTTACTTCATTTGTTTCTTTAGTATAGAAAAATAACGAAGTGCTTAGTTGATCCGAGCTATTACTTTTGTGCAGTTTATGTTTTATCAGAAAGGTTTCAACTGTAATTGGAGAAATTTTTAAACATTCCATACTTTTTAAGTCTTTCAAAGGAATGATTAAATAGGGTAAACCTGTTGTTATTTCTTGTATAATTTGATCTTCTTCAATTCCATTTTCATCAATGCCAAGACCCTTGGAAATTTCCTCTTTTGTAAAGGTAGCTCTAAAAGTTGGTTGTACCTGCTGCATCATGAATAGACTCTCTTCTAAATTTGCAGCAGCAGAAATAGAAACTTTAATATCTCCGCCTTTTTCATTAAGAATAACAGCATCTACAGGTTCTTCTATCAGATATTTAGCGATGATATAGGCAGAACCAATTGAAGGATGACCAGCGAAAGGGACTTCATATTCTGGTGTGAAAATTCTAACTTGGTATTCATTAGCTCCATTTTTCTTTTTCACAAAAGCAGATTCTGCGAAATTTATCTCCCTCGTTATTTGGAGCATTTGGTCATGCGAAAGTTGGTCCTCTAAGTCAATAAGAACAGCAAGTTGGTTCCCTTGAAATTTTTGTTTTGCAAAAACGTCAAGAATATGAAAAGTAAGTTTTTGGTTGTGCTTCATTAGTGTTTTTGAATTAAAACTTTACCATCTAATATCTCAAGTCGCTATCCATGAAACGCTGGTTCATAATTACGACTTGACAACTCTTTTGCAATTTTCCTTGCATTCTTTCCTTCAAATTTCAACATCAAAATATCTGGTGCTATATTTTTTTCTAACAGACGCTGATAACTTTTATCATAATAAGAAAGTGCAATTCTCGCTGCAGATCGCAAGTCATTTAGTTCCAAATAACCTAAAGCAGCATTCAGATGCTGACCACCTAATCGCTTTTTTATTTTCTCAAAAGAGGCCACTAACAAAGACGGATCATATCCACCATACATATCTACCAGTATCTCTATTCGTTCTTCAAAAGGGAGTTCAATATTAATTAGTGGCGCCGCCTTTAATTGATTCCAAAAAAGCTGCGGCAAATAAACTGAGCCTATGTTTCGACTTTCATTTTCTACCCATAGCCTTTTGTTAGGATTGAAATTACGCCATAATTCATAGAGGTCATTTTCAAACTGCTCCACCGTAGGTTGTTCTTCCTCTCCTATCCAACCAAAAGCGGAGCCTTTGTGATTGG
Source organism: uncultured Saprospiraceae bacterium (assembly GCA_964508085.1). Classification (GTDB taxonomy): domain Bacteria; phylum Bacteroidota; class Bacteroidia; order Chitinophagales; family Saprospiraceae; genus CALGLS01. Next base: position 10,834 of record CAZDTI010000041.1, read on the forward strand.
CCATTTTTTCTAAGTCTATGACCTGCTCTCCTAATTGAGACAACTCATTTAGAATGGCGGTCTTACCACAACCAGTTCGGCCGCCCAACACCATCACTTTTTGCTTAATTTGCCCAAATCCGTTCAACACTTCATTCCGATAAGCTTTGTAACCTCCTTCTAAAGTCTGCACTTTAAATCCAGCAATCCCGAGCAGCCAAGCCAAACTAAAACTTCGTTTCCCTCCTCTCCAACAATGAACAGTCACTTTCCGATTAGGTGCTACCTCCTGTGCTTCCCGGATAAAACCTGACATCTTTGGCCCTACAAAATCCAATCCTTCTAACAGTGCTTCTTCAGGGCCAACCTGCTTATAAGTTGTTCCCACTACCACTCGCTCTTCATCCGTAAACAAAGGCAGATTGACTGCACCTGGAATATGACCTTTTGCATATTCCGCTGGGGTACGTACGTCAAGGAGTACGGGACTTTCCTCGTCTTGCCAATGTTGCTGAATACTTATTCTTTTGGACATAAATTAAATAATGAAGTCTATTTACTTCGAAAACGATTTTCGGCCAAATGTTTTTAACCGAGTCAGGTATACGCTAATCTTTCTCCCAATCCATCACCCGACTAACGGCCTTCTGCCACTTTTTATATCTCAACTCTCGCTCCTTTGGCTTCATCGTCGGTTTAAAGCGACGTTCCAGATTCCAATTTTTCTCCAGATCTTTTATTTTCCAAAATCCAGTGCCCAAACCAGCAAGATAAGCTGCACCCAATGCAGTGGTTTCTATTATCCCAGGTCGCTCCACTGAGGTTGCCAACATATCTGCCTGGAATTGCATCAAAAGATTATTCGCACAAGCTCCACCATCGACACGTAGCGATTTCATTTTAATTTTTGCATCTTTTTCCATGGCATCCAAAACATCCTTTGATTGAAAAGCCAGAGATTCCAGCGTTGCTCGGATGATGTGAGATTTATTGGTTCCACGGGTTAATCCGAAGATCGCGCCACGAGCGTACATGTCCCAATATGGCGCGCCCAGTCCAGCGAAAGCTGGTACGACATAAACACCATCTGAGTCCGTATTTTTCCCAGCTAAGTATTCAGAATCTGGTGCATCGTCTATTATTTTCAAACCATCACGTAGCCACTGGATGGCGGCACCAGCAATAAAAACGGAACCTTCTAATGCGTAAGTTACTTTCCCATCCAAACCCCAGGCAATCGTTGTTAGCAAACCATTTTTAGAATAGACCAAATCAGAACCTGTGTTCATCAGCATGAAACAACCAGTGCCGTAGGTGTTTTTTGCCATTCCTTTTTTATAACAGCCTTGCCCAAACAACGCCGCCTGCTGATCTCCTGCGATCCCTGCAATTGGGATCTCATCGCCAAACCACTCCTTCATACAATGTCCGTATACTTCACTGGATGATTTCACATTAGGAAGCATATTGTTAGGAATATCCAATGTTTTAAGCATCTTAGTATCCCACTTAAGCTTTTTGATGTTGTACAAAAGTGTTCTACTGGCATTGGTATAGTCTGTTACATGAGCCGCTCCACCCGTCAATTTCCAAATGAGCCAACTGTCCACTGTACCGAAAAGGAGCTGACCTTTTTTAGCCTTAGCTCGCGCTCCTTTTACATTATCCAGAATCCATTTCACTTTAGTACCCGAGAAGTAAGCATCGATGACCAGTCCTGTGTTTTTTCGAACATAGTTGGTTAGGCCATCTTTTGTCATCTGATCACAGATGGAAGCTGTTCTTCTATCTTGCCAAACAATCGCTCTGTGGATAGGTTCACCCGTTGTTTTATCCCAAACGATCGTTGTTTCTCGTTGGTTCGTTATACCAATTCCGGCAATTTGTCCCGCTTTGATTCTTTTCTTTTTCAATAAAGCTTGTGTCACTTTTAATTGTGACTCCCATATTTCATTCGCATCGTGTTCCACCCAACCCGCTTGCGGGTAATGTTGGGTAAATTCCTGTTGTTCAGTGGCGACTAATTCGCCTTTTTCGTTGAACAAAATAGCGCGGGAGGATGTTGTTCCCTGATCGAGTGCAAGTATGTATTTTTTCATTTGTTCGTAGTACTTGTGAATCTATTGTAATTAGTGGCTCTTCATCCTTAAATTTGTGGATTAAAGAAATTTTGAAGAGTCACGAAAATAATAATTGTTCCTTAGCTGCCCAATAAAGTAGCCAATCATTTTGCGAATGTTGATAAATTAGTCCTTACATTGCATGAAATACGATCATTTAAAATTTGTTAAACTACCATGAGTCTAAAGCCCACCAAAATTCCCCTGTCCAGCATACCTCAATTTTCCAAAAGAGACCTTTCTTATATTAGAGAAGACGCAGATTTAAGAGAATTTTACAAATATCCTGTTGATATCGCACAATTCGAAAATATAATTTTAGACAAAGCAAAAGATCAAACGGATCGTCAGCTATTAATTCAAGTTTTAGAAGAGCAGTATCTTTCCCTTTCGGAAAATCAAAAAGTTAACCACAACATTAAATCCTTATCAAAGGACAATTGCTTTACAGTTGTCACTGCCCATCAACCTACTATTTTTACAGGACCGCTTTATTACATTTATAAAATATTATCGACTATAAAGTTGGCGGAAGAATTAAGGAAGACATATCCTACTCAACAATTTGTACCCGTATTTGTATCCGGAGCCGAAGATCATGATTTTGAAGAAGTACAACAAACATTGATTTTTGGAAAACCATTAACTTGGGAAAATCAAGAAAAGGGATCTGTTGGTAAAATGAGTACGAAGTCTTTAGTTTCGGTTTTAGAACAACTAGAAACTATGATTGGGGATAGAACCGAGGCCTCAAAAATAGTAGCCATCATTAAGAAGGCTTATCAAGGCAATTCGACTTACGGCATTGCCACAGTTGAACTGGTTCATGAACTTTTCAAAGACTTTGGTTTAGTGGTTTTGGACATGAGTACTGCTAACTTAAAACGAGCTGCGATCCCCCTTTTCAAAAAAGAACTATTGTCTTCTCCTTCTATTAATTTGGTAGAGGAAACCCAACAACGGCTGAATGAAAAAGGCTTCAAAGCACAGGCGACGGCAAGGGACATCAACCTCTTTTACCTTGGAGGTCAATATCGGGAGAGAATTGTTAGAGAAGGTGATATTTTTAAGGTTTTAAATACTACTATTGAATTTTCAGAAACCGAAATACTTGCGGAATTACAAGCACATCCCGAACGATTTAGTCCTAATGTGATTATGCGGCCACTTTATCAAGAGTTGATTTTACCGAATCTCGCATATATCGGTGGCGGAGGAGAAATTGCTTACTGGCTGGAGCGCAAAACACAATTTGAGCATTTTGAACTAAATTTCCCTATGCTGATTCGTCGTTGTTCTGCATTAATTGTAAGCAAGGCCGATCAGAAAAAGAGGAACAAGTTGGGTTTAAGCATCTCCGATTTATTTACAGATCCTCATCAACTCGTTAAGCAGTTTTTACAGAAAAACACAGAAAGTAACCTAAACCTAGCAAAAGAGAAAGAAGCAGTGAGTGAACTATTCCAAGGCATTTTGGCAAAAGCTAAAGCGATAGATGTTACACTCGAAGGTGCAGTGAAAGCAGAAGAAAGCAAGCAGCTCAAAAGCTTGCAACAGATGGAAGGGCGTTTTATGAAAGCGGAAAAAAGAAATCAGGAGTTGACCGTTTCTCAAATAAACAAGTTGAAGGACAAATTATTTCCTAGCAATTCTTTGCAGGAACGTAAGGTGAACTTCTTGTCTTTTTATGGAAATGTTGGAGAATCTTTTTTTGAAGAGATGAAAGAAATCCTTAATCCCTTGGAGAAAATGTTTGTTGTTTTTGAGGAGGTATAATTCAAGTTGAATTTGCTTAATTTTTGCTAATACAAAAACGTTTACTAGATTTTAGTAAACGTTTAGCCTTGTAAAGATTTACACCTTAGCCTCTTGAAACATAGTCAACAAATCATCCAATCGTCCTTTCAAATCCGAGCGATCAACTATAAAATCAAGAAATCCGTGTTCTAGCAAGAATTCAGAAGTTTGAAAACCTTCTGGCAAGTCCATTTTAATCGTTTCTTTGATAACTCTTGGTCCTGCAAAACCAATCAATGCCTCTGGCTCTGCAAAGTTAATATCTCCCAGCATAGCAAAAGAAGCAGTTACCCCTCCTGTTGTAGGATCTGTCATCATTGAAAAGTAGGGAACTCCTGCTTTGCCCAGCTCTGATAACTTAGCGGAGGACTTTGCCATTTGCATAAGACTGAAAGCAGATTCCATCATTCGTGCACCACCAGATTTGGAGATGATCAATAGTGGAACTCGATTTTCCAAAGAATAATCAATGGCCCGAGAAATCTTCTCTCCTACCACTGATCCCATTGAACCACCAATAAAAGAAAAATCCATAGCGGCGATGACCAATTCCTTACGGCCTACTTTACCAACAGCAACTGACATTGCGTCGTCTAACTCTGTTTTGGCCTTAGCCGCAACTAGACGATCGCTATACTTTTTCAAATCGGAAAAATTCAAGAAATCTTTTGATAGAATATCTGTGATTATTTCGGTGTACTTACCATCGAAAATGAGGTCAAAGTAATCGTAAGAACCGATTCTGATATGATAATTACATTTTGGACATTTGTGAGAAGCTTCTCTTACCTCCTTCAAGGTACTGGCCTCTTTACATTTCTCACATTTGTACCACAGACCGTCCGGAGCTTCCTTCTTGTCTTTTGTTGCTGTGATAATACCGTCCTTAAGTCTTTTAAACCACCCCATGTGTTGTGTATAATTTTCTAATAGATTCTAGTTAGTGTTCAAAGGTAAGATACTCGTTTGAGAATTCTAGGCTAAATTGAGAATTTTATTGGCAATATTTGGCTAGTGACTGCTAGCTTTCACCGTATTTACAAAGCATTTAACCGCATCCAAGGGAGTATCTGGATAAACGCCATGACCTAGATTTGCTATTTGAGCACCACCGAAACCTGCTAACATTTGCTTAGTGGTTTCTTCTACTACCTTCATTGGAGAATAGAGTACCGCAGGGTCTAAATTACCTTGGATCACTCTATTTGCACCATATTTAGCACGGAATTCCTGCGGTTTAAAGTGCCAATCCAGCCCCAGAACGTTACAATCCAGTTTGTCCAATTCGTCCATTGCATACCAAGCTCCTTTTGCAAAAACAATAACTGGAACTTCATCAATAGCATTACAAATTTGCTTTAAATAAGGGATTCCAAATTGCTGATAAAGTGCAGGAGATAAAACACCCGCCCAGGAGTCAAAGACCTGAACGATGTCAACACCAGCCTTGATTTGGTTTTTCAAATAAGCAATCGTGGTATCTGTTATCTTTTGCATCAACTGATGTGCACCTTCTGGCGACTCGTACAACCACCGTCTTGCTTTAGAAAACGTCTTCGAACCTCCTCCTTCGATCATATAACTCATGATCGTCCAAGGTGCCCCTGCGAAACCGATAAGTGGTACTCGACCATCCAGTTCTTTCTTCATAATGTCAATCGCCTCATATACATAACCTAGATTATCAGCGGCAGAAGTCCCAGTCCCCATTCTGTCTATATCTGCCAGTGTTTTAATGGTTTCCGGGAAACGAGGGCCTACTTTTTCAATCAACTCATAATGCAAACCCATTGATTCTGGTACCACCAAAATGTCAGAAAACATAATTGCGGCATCTACCCCAAGCTCATCTACTGGTTGAATCGTAACTTCCGCAGCCAAATGTGGAGTGCTTACCAGCTCCTTAAAACCAGAAAGGCTAGCTCGTAAAGCCTTGTATTGCGGCAAAATACGTCCTGCCTGACGCATCAACCAAACTGGTGCTCGTTCTGTAGATTCTCCTCGAGCAGTCCTAAGTAAAAGATCGTTTTTCAAATTCATAGCGCAATAATACGGGAAAGGAGTAAAAAAAAGTTACGCTCTAAGGGGATATGACTTTAATTTGACGAGTTAAAAAAAAAAACCGGAAGTAACACAATGGCCACTTCCGGAATTTTTTATTTTTCAAGAATTAGAATTTATTTCTTCTTCTTTCTAGCAGTTGCTTTTCTTTTAGGAGCTGCTTTTTTAGCTACTGCCTTTTTCTTGGGAGCCGCTTTTTTAGCTACTGCCTTTTTCTTAGGAGCTGCTTTTTTAGCTACTGCCTTTTTCTTGGGAGCCGCTTTTTTAGCTA
>CAZDTI010000041.1:17161-31633 GCA_964508085.1 uncultured Saprospiraceae bacterium
CCGCCTTTTTCTTAGGTGCCGCTTTTTTAGCTACTGCCTTTTTCTTAGGTGCCGCTTTTTTCTTAGGTGCTGCTTTCTTTTCCTTTTTTACTAAAGGCACTGAAATCATCTTTCCTAATTTCTCTTTCTTCGGCTTGTATTTACCAATTGGGTTCAATTTACCTTCATCGCCGTAAAGTTCAATGGATTTTTCGTTGTAAGCTTTTGCAGCAGCTGCAGCAGATTTGAACATCCCAATATGTACTGATTTTCTTTTGATTGAAATAACAGCTCTGTAGCGACCGTTTTCTTCGTAAACACCAGTGTATCCTGTTCTACTTGAAGTAGCACGTTGACGAGAAGCAGTTGCTCTTGTTCTGTACATGATGTTGTCAATACGACAGTCTAGTTTGTTACCATTTTTGGCACCAACTAACTTTCTTTTACCTTTCTTAGTAGATTTGTGAAACTTTTCGGCAACCAACTTGTGAAGGTAAATGGTTTCTGTTTTGTAACCACCTTTTTTCTGAGAGTGTGTTTTTTGAAAAACAGCACAACCGGAAGAGTGGCGTCTGAGGTTGTTAATGATGTCAATCTTTTTAAGATGTGCATCTGTTGTTAGGTACTTGTAAACTTTGTCGTCTACGATGACCTCCTCTTTGGAGTTCTTGAGCTTAATTTTGTATAACACGCGCTAAAATTTTAGGTGAAAAAATAAGGTTTAATTAAAATGTAACAAATAACACAACGATTCTGGAAGAGAATTGTTAGGCTAACGCAACAAAAATATAAATAATTTTGACAATGTGAAACATTTTGGCAGTTTTATTCGGTTTTTTGTACAAAAAACTAACAATCCTTTTTCATTTAGTCCTAATCAAGACTTCTTAATATCAAAAGACAAATACGACATGAATAAAAAATTATTTCTCCAACGTTGTTTCGATCTTGCACAACAAGGTGTTGCCGATGCCCCTCCAAATCCGATGGTTGGTGCAGTATTAGTCCACCAAAATGAAATCATTGGAGAGGGATTTCATGCAAAGTTTGGTGAAGGACATGCTGAAGTAGCTGCACTTAAATCAGTAACGGAAGCTAACCTAAAAAAGATACAAGAGAGCACACTTTATGTATCTTTAGAGCCTTGTTGTATTGTTGGAAACACTCCTGCTTGTTCAGATTTGATCATTAGAAAAAACATAAAAAATGTGGTCTACTCTGTGTCAGATCCTACTCCAGCCGTAAATGGCTCCAGTAAAAACATCCTTAAAACTGCCGGATGCAATGTTGAATCCGATTTGCTTCCAGATATCGGAAATAATATCATTAAAACTAGAGCAGCCTGGGTCAATAAACAAAGACCTTACATCATTTTAAAATATGCAGAATCAGCGGATGGATTCATTGGTAAAAAAGATAAACAAGTATGGCTTAGTAATAATATCGCGAAAATCGTAAGTCATAAGTGGCGGTCTGAAGTTAGTGCTATTTTAGTAGGGACGAATACCGTTGCAACTGATGATCCTGCGCTAACCAATCGGCTTTATTCTGGTAATTCTCCAACGCGTATTATTATTGATAAACAATTGAAATTATCAAAGGATTTACAAGTTTTCAATCAGAAAGAAAACACTTGGGTTTTTACCGAACAAGAAGGTACAGAATCAAAACATAATTTAGCGTTTATTCCAGTAGAAAAAGGTACAGATTTCATAAAGGCGATTTGTCAGAAAATGCATGCTGAAAATAAGGGCGTTTTACTGGTAGAAGGTGGACAAAAGTTGCTTCAAAGCTTTATTGATGCTGGATATTGGGATGAAGCAAGAATTTTTAAAACACCTGTTGTTTTGGGCGATGGGATTCCTGCTCCTCGGTTTTCTGGCCAACTAATTAAACAAATACAATTAAAAGACAATGTTTTGCAAAAATGGTTGCGGGAGGGATAAAAAGGTTAAAAATCTATTAAAGTACCCCATTCTTCCACTACAACATTTGTTTATTCCCTTTTATAGGCAGTACTTTGCAGTACAGAAGTGCATGGACAACATTAGATATAAAGTTATATCCCTCTATATCTTTATCTAAATCTGACCAAACACTCTCTAGTAATTGATTAATTACAAAATGACCAACCAATACCAAATGAGCTGTCACCAATTTTGATCATGCTCAAATTTGAAAAAGGATGAAGAATACAAAGATTCTATGCTTTAGTACATTGTTATTGTTGTTGATTAGCGCCTTTTCGACTGGTGGTCAACATCAAACCGCTGCCATTACTACAGAATCCGAGGACGGGATTACCTGGATTAGTTGGGAGGAGGCTATGGCCAAGAACGAGGTAGAAAAGAAAAAAATCATAGTCGATTTATATACGGATTGGTGCGGCTGGTGCAAACGAATGGACCAAACTACCTTTCAAGATAAAGAGATTGTAGCATATGTCAATGCTAATTACTATGCAATTAAGTTCAATGGAGAACAAGAACAAAGCATTACCGTTGGCGAAAAGACCTATGAGTTTGTAGAGTCTGAGGAAATAAAAGGAGTGAAAGGTTACCATGAGCTCGCTCAGGCGCTTTCTATGGGCCGTCTGACCTACCCTACTGTTGTGTTCCTAAATGAAGATGGTAAGATCTTACAACCGCTCTCTGGCTATAAGGACGCTGCTACTTTTGAAATGATTATGACCTATTTTGGTGGTAATTTCTACCAATCGACTCCTTGGGATATGTATCAAGAATCTTATGTTCCTTTGCGTAAGCAGAAGTAATTTTTCAAGCTCAACTTCAGAACCCTCCCTTCACAAAGTACAATAAATTGACATTTTGATGGTGAGCGCTTTATTTCAGTAAGCCCTTCGCTAATTTCTTCAAATCCAAGCCTGAAAACGTTCCGCTACTCATCATCAATAGCTTTTTATCTCTCCACGAAAATCGTTTTAACGCGTTAACCAATTTTTCATTTTCAGTGTAAACTCTGATGTTTTTATGAGCAAAGGCTCGAGCTACTTCTTCTTTTGAGATCGGCTTCAGTTTCTTCATTTTCAAAGTATGTTCACTAAAATAGACAAAGGCTTTGTCTGCAGCATCCAAACTTCCTTTATATTGCCCTAGGAATTTTTTATTCAGGCTGGAAAAAGTATGTAATTCTAAACAGGCAATCACTGGTCGCTTACCGGCCCTTGATCGCATCGCATTTGTAGTTGCCTTTACCTTGGATGGCGCATGAGCAAAATCTAGGAAAGCCTCCCCTCCTGTTTTGTTTTTCTTTAATAATTGCAAACGTTTGGCAGCTCCTTTGAACGTCTTTATGGCTTTTATAAAATCCGCTGTTTCAACTCCGACTTGCCGACAAGCTAAATGAGCGGCTTTCAAATTCTCCATATTATGCTGCCCAAAAATCGGTAGTGTAACTGCTTTATTTTTTGCATTTCTAACTATCGTTTTCCCTTCTTTTACTTCAAAAGGAAACGCCTCGTAGGCTGCTGTCTTCAAAGAACCAGCATACCCCTTCATCATCTTCTTTAAATGTGGATCATTGGCATAATAAAACAAGTGCCCTTTCTTTTGCATACTCTCTATAAAGAGCTGAAATTGAGAGACATACCCTTTAAAGGTTGGAAAAACATTGATGTGATCCCAGGCAATTCCAGTAATGATCGCGATATGTGGTTTGTAGTGAAGAAACTTTGGACGCAAATCAATAGGCGAGGATAAATATTCATCTCCTTCTATGACCATCAGTGGCGCATCAGACAGGCGAACCATTTGATCAAAACCTTCTAGTTGTGCACCGACCATATAGTCGAAATCTTTTTTGAGGTAACGCAAAACATGCATAATCATCGAGGTAGTGCTTGTTTTTCCATGGCTTCCAGCTACGACTAATCGGGTTTTCTTTTTTGCATGTAAATACAAAAACTCTGGATAAGAAAAGATCTTGATTTTTAGTTTTTTAGCCTGTTTCAACTCGGGATTATCGGGTCGAGCATGCATACCAAGGATGATAAGGTCAATATCCTTGGTAATCCGATCTGGATTCCAGCCCATTTCTTTAGGAAGCAGCCCATGTTTTGCCAAACGGTCTTTGGCAGGATTATAGATTTCATCATCTGAACCGCTGACGGTATGATGATTGCAATGTAAGGCTATAGCTAAATTGTGCATTGCACTGCCTCCAGTGGCAATAAGATGGATGCGCATTTACGTTGTTTTAAAGGCGGTAGAGAAAGGGCCAAAGATAGAAAAAACAGAGAATCAGTAGATTTATCTTCTTATATCTTACGTTTTCTAAGCATTTAAAGTTTTCAAAGCAGGTTATTGAGGAGAAAACTTTACGTCTGTTTTGTCTGGAACTAAGTTAATTACCATAAAAAATGCCCTTTAGTCAACCAAATATTATAAAATTCAAGAATATCCGAACAGATTTATCTAATTTTGTGTTGTAACATATCATATTAAACACCTTCGTAATGAAATTTAAAATGCTAAAGAAACTTATCCCCGCGATTGCACTTCTTGCTTTACTAGCTACATTATCTTCTTGTAACAGAGGATTGGGCTGCCCAAATAACTTTTCTATTGGTGAAACTGTCAGCCAAGTGGTTGATGTGATGCCAGTAGTGTTTGGAAAAGAGTAAATGAAGGGCCACACCTTAATCACTACTGCTGATGGATCTCATTCCCTTGTGTCCGAGCAGTTCAAGGTCGCTTATCACAGCCATTACGGCGCCATTCAGGAAACAAATCATGTTTTTATTGAAGCTGGTATGCTTTTTCAATTGGAAAGAAAGCAACCGCTAAAGATATTAGAGCTCGGTCTTGGTACCGGGCTTAATGCGTTAGTGACCTATCTACAAGCCGTTGAGCTCAACATTCCTGTTTCCTATACTTCTTTGGAGCAATTTCCCATTTCATGGGATTTGGTGCAGCAATGCAATTTTTTAGAGCAACTAGAAGCTCCAACCGCTCAGTCTACTTTTCAAAAAATACATTGTGGAGCTTTTGAAGAATGGCATTCAATAGATGCTTATTTTCGCTTTCGCAAAATACAAAAGGATGCTACCTCCTTTTCTTCTAAGGATCGATTTACGTTGATCTACTATGACGCATTCGCTCCGGAATCTCAACCAGAACTTTGGACAGAGGAGATCTTTAAGAATATGTATGAGTTGCTAACCGATGAAGGAGTGCTGGTGACTTACTGTGCTAAAGGGGTGGTAAAACGGGCTTTGAAAGCCGTAGGTTTTACAATTGAATCTATACCCGGACCTCCAGGGAAAAGGGAGATGACACGGGCGATTCGCTTAGGGTAAATAAGGACTTCTTTTATGCACAATCGAGAGAATATTGAAGGAACCCTGATCTATCATTTCCTACCCTTTCTCTTCATTCAAAATTCAACAAAGTATTCACTGTCTTCCAATTCCTGGCCGTGATCTTCACTTTTAGATTTCTTTCTACAAAACCGCCATGTATCTTTGTTCTTCCATAGCCATTCACAGCATGCAGGTAAGCTTCTTTTCCCTGGACTATGAAATGCTCCGGCCAATCTGCTATTTTCTCTAACAATTTATTTACGTATTGCGAATCTGGTTCTTCCTGGAGGAACATAACATAGAGTTGCTTTGCTTCTTCTGCTTTAATTGGAAAAGGGTTGCTGGTGATCACCCTTTCAAAATCATTTTTTGTCCTGATCAAAATCGCAATATCATGTCCAAAAGTCTCTTTCACTTTTTCGGAGATGAGTACTTCTAACTTTTGTTGATTTTTCTTTCTTGAATCAAAGATAACGTTGCCAGATTGGATGTAAGTTTTTACGTTTCTAAAATCAAGTGATTCATACATGACTTTTAATTCAGCCATTTTAATTTTGTTGTTTCCGCCTACGTTGATGCCACGGAGGAGGGAAATGTAAGTGGGCATAGTAATTTGTTTTTGGTAAAACTACTGTTTTGAGTTGTGATTCAGTAAATTATTAGAAAGAATATTGCGCTGGCTTTTCAACCTAAAATTCATCGTTATAATTATTCCTGTTCACTGTCTAGCTGCTTAAATGAAAGACCATTTTTACTGAATTAGGATTACAATAGTTGTAATTCTAAATGTAGATAAATTAGAAATTTTAATTGGAATAATTAACTGCATTAGACTCCTCGGTCGTCCATTACTTTCAATCTGTCATATCAGAGCCTAATATTTTTCACTTCAAATTTCGAATAGTTAGTGTAAAATAGTACCTTAGTTTTAATATGTACATATATTTAACTGACAATCAGTAACTTAAGATCTTTAAAAGCTATTTCATAGTTATTTAAGAAACACGAAACATAACTAATTGTTTGATTTATTTAGTCCATGATTAAACAATAATACCCCTTTATCTTTGAAAATTTAACCTAAGTACTGCATTGTAAAGTAGCAAGCTAACTGTATCTATATCCTCTCAAAAAGATTAATTCTATCTAAGTATTCTATTTAAAACATAGCTTAAACTTTTCTCTCTCCGGCTATAAACTAACCGGAATTTTAATGTCACTCATTATCTAACCATTATAAACTTTTTTCTATGAAAATATTCTATTCTTTTTTGTGCTTGCTACTGTTTACAGTTACGGGCTTTGCGCAAGTGACTCTCCCTGTGGATTTTGAAGATACCACTATAGATTACCAAATCGCCAATTTTGGAGAGACGGCTTCTGCTATTGTAGTTGATCCAACCAATATGGCCAACATGGTTTTCGAAACAACAAAGTTTAACAATGCGCCTGATTGGGGAGGCGTAGTAATTGCGAATGGTGGACTAATGCCCGCTATTCCTTTTTCTGCAGCTGGTGATAAATTTACCATCCGCGTTTGGTCTCCTGATGCAGGAATTACCATTCGACTAAAATTAGAAGATTTTACCGATCAAGATATTTTTGCAGAAGTTGATGCAATATCCACGGTAGCAAATGATTGGGAAACGCTAGAATTTGATTTCAGTAATCTGGCTGGTGGCGTTCTTGACTATGCGAATACTTATGACAAATTGGTTTTGTTTTTCAACTACGGTGTAACTGGTGCTGACGCTGGTGAGAAGACCTACTATTGTGATGACATCACTTTCATACCAGCTCCTCCTCCAGTACTTGACCTTCCGATTACTTTTGAAAACGAGATGCCCAATTTCTACGACGTTGAAGACTTTGGTGGTAACATTTCTAGCATTATCACTGACCCAACCGATCCTAACAACAAGGTAATGGAAAGTTTGAGAGAGGCGACCGCCATGAATTTTGCAGGTACAATTATAGGTAACACTGGATTATCTAACCCAATTCCATTTACGGAAACTGATAAAAGAATATCCGTCCGGGTATGGTCACCAGAAGCGGGAGTTATTGTTCGCTTGAAGGTTGAAGATGCCGATAACAATGCCGTTTTTGGAGAAGTTGACATGATATCAAATGTTGCTCAAGATTGGGAAACCATTGTTTTTGACTTTAACAATATCTCAGGGGGAAATATAGATTTGGCCAACACCTATAACAAAGTAGTAATGTTTTTCAACTTTGGAATTCCTGGTGCTTCAGCAGGTGAACAGATTTATTATTGGGATGATGTCAAATTTGCGCCTTTAACGCAGGCTGACCTTCCAATCACTTTTGAGGACAATAATGTCAATTACGACTTGGCAGATTTTGGTGGAAACACTTCTTCAATTGTTGTAGATCCAACCGATCCAAACAATATGGTTGTGCAAGCTATAAAAGGTGATATGGCAGAAGTTTCGGCAGGTACTACCACTGGTGGTGGTGGACTGGCAAATGCAATCCCTTTTAATATGAACCAAACAAAAATGACTGTAAGAGTTTGGTCTCCAAATGCAGACACACCTATTCGAATGAAGGTAGAAGATGCAGCTGATCCAAATATTTTTGCAGAAGTAGAGATGTCTACCATCGTTGCAGGCGAGTGGGAAACGCTTGAATTTGATTTCACAATGACCGTTGCAGGTACACCAGACTTTGATCTGGCAAATACCTATGACAAGGTCTCCATTTTCTTCAACTATGGAACTACAGGTGCAGATGCAGGAGAACAAATCTATTTCTTTGATGACATTATGATGGTTCCTTCACCATTAGCGCAGGTAGATCTTCCTATTACTTTTGAAGATACAAATACCGATTACAATTTAGGTGATTTTGGAAATAGTGTTTCTATGGTTGTTATTGATCCTACTGACCCTAACAATAGTGTTGTGGAAACACTTAAACCAGACAATGCAGAACCTTGGGCTGGTGTTGTTGCTGGTGGTGCTGGATTGGCTAACCCTATTCCATACACAGACAGTAATAAAACCTTGTCTGTAAGAGTATGGTCTCCTGATGCAGGAATCACTGTTCGAATGAAGGTAGAAGACGCCGCTGATTCAGATATTTTCGCAGAAGTAGATATGCCTACCACCGTTGCAGGCGAGTGGGAAACGCTTGAATTTGACTTCAATAATCTTGCAGGTGGAACCCTTGATTTGACGAATACTTATGATAAAATAGCTATGTTTTTCAATTTCAATGTAACTGGTGTTGGAGACAAAACCTACTACTTTGACGACATTATGTTTATTCCACCAGTATTGGATCAAGTGGATCTTCCTATTACTTTTGAAGATCCAAATACCGATTACAACTTAGGTGATTTTGGAAATAGTGTTTCTATGATTGTTGTTGATCCTACTGACCCTAACAATAGTGTTGTGGAAACACTAAAACCAGACAATGCAGAACCTTGGGCTGGTGTTGTTGCTGGTGGTGCTGGATTGGCTAACCCTATTCCATACACAGACAGTAATAAAACCTTGTCTGTAAGAGTATGGTCTCCTGATGCAGGAATCACTGTTCGAATGAAGGTAGAAGACGCCGCTGATTCAGATATTTTCGCAGAAGTAGATATGCCTACCACCGTTGCAGGCGAGTGGGAAACGCTTGAATTTGACTTCAATAATCTTGCAGGTGGAACGCTTGATTTGACGAATACTTATGATAAAATAGCCATGTTTTTCAATTTCGATGTAACTGGTGTTGGAGACAAAACCTACTACTTTGACGACATCATGTTTGATGCTACTCCTCCTTTGAATCAAGTTGATCTTCCCGTTACTTTTGAAGACCCAATGGTGGACTATAACTTCATAGATTTTGATGGAAACACCTCTCAGTTGATTGTGGACCCTACCGATCCAACAAATATGGTAATGGAATCTACTAAGTCAGACAATGCTGGAGCTACGGCAGGTACCGTAATTGGAAATGACGCTGGATTTGTAAATGCGGTCCCATTTGCGGACATGGAGACGAAGATGAACGTTAGAGTTTGGTCGCCAGCTGCTGACATTACCATCTTACTAAAGATGGAAAATACTTTGGATCCAGGCATATTTGTTCAGACCCTTACAAATACGACCAAAGCAATGGAGTGGGAAACCTTGGAATTTGATTTCTCAAACAACGTGCCTATGACTCCTGCACTTGATCTAAATCAGACCTATGACAAAGGTGTTATTTTCTTCAACTTTGATATCTCAGGTGCTGATGCAGGTTCTTTGACCTTCTACTGGGATGATGTAAAATTTGGAGCTGGTCCTGTTTCTGTTGGCAATGTAGCCACAGCGAATATTAATGTATCTCCAAACCCTGCGAATGACTTTATTAATATTGAATTTCCAGAAGCCATTGTTGCTGCTACCAGTGCAACGTTGATGGACGTTTCCGGAAAAGTAATGTTACATAATGAGATTACCACTCGTCTATCTCAGGTAAATACTGCTGATTTAAGTGCGGGAACTTACTTCTTAAGAATCGACACCAAAACTGGTAGTTATTATCAGAAGGTGATGATTGTGAAATAAGCTTATTCAACTACAAGCTTGAAATTGAGGTTGTAGCTGCTCTTGGAATTGAAAAGCCTCCCATGTCCATTTGGATGTGGGAGGTTTTTTTGTAGGATATTTCTCACCTTTCGTCGAACTAAATCAGCTTTTCATCAAAAAATATAAAAATAGCAGACCGAGATTACCCACCTTTAGCTTTAACATTTAGTTTCCGCTTTTATCACTAGTACTATTTAATACAATATTCTATTTTAAAGGAATATCGTCCTTGGCTGTATTTATTACTGTTAAAACTAATAAGTAATGCTAGTAATGGTGGTGCATCCTTTTGAAATAAGTAACGTCTATTAATAAATAATCAAACTTAAGCCCCGTTACAATGAAAAGCTCCCTATTAAACCTATTGATTTTTCTGCTCTTTACCACGCCCACTTTCCTGAAGGCTCAAGCTACCGCAGCAGACAGCACTGCCAGCAAAAAGATCTATATTACCAAGCAAGTGGCCGGAAAAGCTCCAGTCATTGATGGAAAAATAGATGATCCTGTCTGGAATACGGTAGAATGGGGAGGCGATTTTATTCAACGTAATCCGTACGAAGGAAAAGAGCCAACTCATAAAACTAATTTCAAGATTCTATATGATGCTTCCAATTTATATATCGCTTATCGCTGTCATGATGATGAACCAGAGAAGATAGAAAAACGCCTAAGTCGTAGAGATGGCTTTGAAGGCGATTGGGTGGAAATTAACATTGATAGTTATCACGACTTACGAACCGCTTTTTCTTTTACGATTTCTGCGGCAGGTGTAAAAGGAGATGAGTTTATTTCTAACGATGGAAATAATTGGGACAGCAATTGGAATCCAATTTGGTATACAAAAGTAAACTCTGATGATGAAGGTTGGACCGCAGAAGTTCGTATACCGCTCAGTCAGTTGCGTTTTGGAAATAAGGAAGAACATGTTTGGGGCATACAGATGACTCGTAGAGATTTTCGTTTAGAAGAACGTTCTGTTTGGCAAATGATACCTAGAAATTCTTCCAGTTGGGTTAGTAGTTTTGGAGAATTACATGGCATTGTGGGCATCAAACCCCAAAAACAATTGGAGATACAACCATATGTTCTGGGGCAGGCAAGTACCTATGAAAAAGAGGAAGAGAACCCATTTAGAACGGGGCACGATTTTGATTGGAGCGTAGGCTTAGATGGAAAGATTGGAGTAACAAGTGACTTAACAGTTGACTTTACCATCAATCCGGATTTTGGTCAGGTGGAAGCAGACCCTTCTGCTTTGGCTTTGGATGGTTTCCAAGTATTCTTTCCCGAACAACGACCCTTTTTCATAGAAGGTAGGAATATTTTTGATTATCGAATGACTTCCAGCGAAGCAGGCGGGCCTTTCACTTCTGATGTTTTATTTTACTCCAGAAGAATTGGAGGATCCCCACATGGTTATCCAGAGCTCTCTGATGACATGTACGCCAATGTTCCTAGTAACACTAGTATTTTGGGAGCTGCTAAATTTTCAGGTAAAACCCAAAAAGGCACTTCAATTGGTATTCTGGAATCTGTTACCCAGCGTGAATTTGCTCAAGTTGATTCTTTAGGAGATAGAACAAAGGAGGTTGTAGAACCACTGACAAACTATTTTGTAAGTCGATTACAGCAAGATTTTCGAGGAGGAAATACCGTTGTGGGGGGTATGTTCACTGCAGTGAATCGCGATAAAAATGATTTTGACAATATCGATTTTATACATGAGTCTGCTTATACCGGTGGTTTTGATTTCATACATCGTTCGAAGGAACAAACATGGTTCACTGCTGGTAACATAGCTTTTAGTAAAGTAAATGGTAGTACGGAGTCTATAACAAATACCCAAAGGCGACAAGAACATTTATTTCAAAGGGCAGATGCGAATCACTTGGAAGTAGACAGTACTGCTACCTCACTTCTAGGGCATGGCGGAACAATTCGTTTTGGAAAGGTTGGTGGTGGAAAAAAAGTAAACTTTGAAACAGGGGTTACTTGGCGCTCTCCTGAATTTGAGTTGAACAACATCGGTTTTATGAGAAGTAGTGATGAGGTCATCCACTTTTTCTGGGGCAACTATCGCTTAGACAAACCTTTTTCCATTTTTAGAAATATGCGTTTTAATTACAACCACTGGATGGGATGGGATTTCGGCGGTGTGCATACTTTTGCCGGTTGGAATGTCAACGGTCATGCAACATTTAAAAACAGTTCAGGAGTTGGGACGGGAGTCAATTTTATCCCTTGGGACGTTGGTACCAAAACGTTGCGTGGTGGTCCAAATTTGAGATTGGGTTCTTCTATCAATAACTGGGCTTATTACGAATCTGATCAACGACAAAAATTCCAAGCTGGTGTAAACATTTGGCACGAATGGGGCTTAGATAATGGCAATCGGGGCAACAACTACCGTATATGGTTGAATTACAGACCAACCCAGGCATTCCAAATTTCTGTCGGACCTAGCTTTGGCACCAACTACCGAATTTTACAATATGTTGAGAACATAGAACTGAGCGAAACGGAAACCCGCTATGTAAATGCAACACTAGATCAAAAAACATTGGATATTACCATAAGATTGAATTATACCATAAATCCAAATTTATCCATTCAATATTATGGTTCTCCATTTATCACAACCGGACAATACGCTGATTTTAAATACATTAGCGACAACCCGATGGATAAAAACTTCCACAATCGTTTTCATGAGTACACCAACAAACAGATTACGTATAGCGAAGATTCAGAAGAATATGCCATTGATCAAGATTTGGATGGGCTAACAGACTACTCTATTGAAAACCCGGATTTCAACTTTATGCAATTCAGAAGCAATCTGGTTTTACGTTGGGAATACATCCCGGGATCTGAGTTATTTGTAGTTTGGTCACAGGGTAATACAAATTTTGGAGATCCTACAGAATCTTTAGTACCAAGTTTGGTAAATGATTTATTTTCTGAAAAAGGAGAAAATATCTTTTTGGTAAAGGCGACCTATCGTTTTATTAAGTAACTTGCCGGCCAATTCAAAATCAATTTTCTTATGGCTCTCTCCAAATCAAATGACTATATTCTCGGAACTGACCAAGCAGAACTTCATCGTCTGGGCTTACAACATCAGGTCTGGTCTACAGAGACAAGACAAGCTTGGAAACTGGCGGAGTTTAGTTCTGGACAAACTTTACTAGACTTAGGTTGTGGACCTGGATATTGTACGATGGAAATGGCCTATATGGTTGGAGAATATGGAAAAGTAATTGGTGTAGACCAATCAAAAACCTATATTGATTTTCTAGAGAAAAATGCAAAGCTGCATGGCTTACCTATAGAAGCTCAATGTGCCGATTTCATGGAAATGGAACTGAAAGACGAAAGTATTGATGGCGCTTATTCCCGTTGGGCCTTGGCTTGGATAGATGATGTAGATCGTGTAATTGAAAAAGTAGCAGATGCCTTGGTTCCTGGTGGCGCCTTTGTCGCTCAGGAATATTATGATTGGTCCCTCTTACAAACAGAACCCAACTTTCCAAATTTGACTGCTGCCATTGCTGGGGCATTGAAAAGTTTCAAGTCACAAAAGAAAGCTGAAATTGACATAGGAAGAAAGCTGCCGGAGTTGTTTTATGACAATGGTTTGGAAGTCACTTCTATTCGACCGATGACAAAAATGGCCACCGCTGAAGATCTAACTTGGCAATGGCCAAAATCTTTTTTCCAAATTTACTTTCCTAAAGTAGCCGAGATGGGTTTTCTCACTAAGAAACAAGTCAAAAATGCCTTGGAAGAGTTGCATGAATTAGAAGATGTCCCCGGCGCTACTATTCTCTGCCCACATATGGTTGAGGTAATCGGGATTAAAGTCTAATTCCTAATCCAAACAGGGTATCAAATGGATAACAATTAATTTACATTTAAAAATTACCCTCTGTTTTTTTTGTCTTCTCAAAGGTAAACAACTAAAACAAACAGTTTATAGCCCCTTGCCCACTTTCATCTGAGCCAAGATATAACTATATTTACATTCGAAATCCTTCCCCTCCATTTTATAGCTGAATCATTCAGCTAACTTTTCAGTTATCACCTATCTACGTTTACCCCCTAAGTATCAAAATCAATTGTTGTAAACAATTAAAATTTTGCAATAGCAGCAATGCTCTTGTGATTTAATATCTGCATTGAAAAACGAACTCCTATGAACCTATTTAAAACGGTTATGTCCATACATGTTCATTCATGTTGGCTACAATTTCTTCCCTATAAGAACCTGCTCTTGTTCTTATGGGCATTTACCGTTTGTAACAGTAGTGCTGCACAAAACACTTGCCCAGAGCCAACAATAAACATATCTACGACTGAGATTTGTAGTGGCCAAACTGTTACTTTCTCTTCTCCTGACACTGGGTATGATTGCCTAGAATATGAATGGAATTTCGGTAGTAGCGCGACTCCTTCTAGTGCTTCGGGAATTGGTCCACATACCGTAGTTTATTCTAACGACGGTAACGTAAATGTCTCTCTTACTACTGATAACAACTGTTCACTACCTACTGGAGGAAATGTAGGAGTTATTTGCCC